>JAOZKP010000402.1 GCA_029935295.1 bacterium
AGACCACATTAGAAATATATTTTTTCTAGGTACACCCCATTTGGGAGCGGTAGATACTTTTTCTTTGCTGCATGATGGGTTGGAAAATCCTTTAATTGATGACAAGATCGATATGGATTTAACCAAGAAAGTAGATGGTGCTATTAATGGTCTTAGCAGGGCTAAATCATATGTTATTTCTATCACAGAAGCGGTTTTAAAAGATGCACTTTCTGCTTTTGTTGATCAAGCTGAATTGGAACTTTCAGAAGATGGATGTTTTGATTATGTCAAACATCTTAAGCACATATACTCCCTTGTGCAATTAGCAACGCATTATCCTGTCGGTTTGGTTGATGTCCTGGATGATTTAAATGAATATCTCAGCGAAGATATGGATCTTAATTTCATTAATGACACCCAAGCAAAAAGGTTAGCCCAGTACATGCTAAGTGGCTATCAGTTGCTGCCTTCAGCGAGATATTGCAATAAAATTCCCAACAATTCTTATTATAAAACTAATGAGGTATTCCTGAATTTTGACAGCACTGTCAGTGAGATTAAAAGCGTGACTGGTAGTGACAGCCTGTGGACAAAAGCCAAAAATTTTCATGCATTACTTGATAATGATGAAACTTATCTCCCCGAAAAAACCTATATGATCTTAGGGTGCAAAGTGCCTACCACCCATGTGATTGAGCATCAAACAAGCTCTGATCCCGATACGAACCTGCTGATATTTCATGAAGGCGACGGTGATGGTACGGTTCCAATTGAAAGTGCCTGGGATTTGAATGTCAGAACTTTTGCCGCGGAATATGTCAAACATATGAATTTGCCTAGTTATCAGGGTACTGAACTATTGGTGCGTTCTATCCTGAAAGGCTATGAGAATGACTATGCTGAGAGCCCTTTCTATCCGATTAAAGAGGTTACCGACAATGATCCGACTACCTGCAACTGCTGCGGTCTTGATGCCGGAGTACGCATTATCATTACCCCGCCGGGAGGTATAAGCTTTGGTGATTTTGACTTCAGGTGGCCAAAGGTCAACCTTGTCGGCGATGGAACGTGGTCCGGCAACACCGGCAACGCAGTTCACCTAGGCATTATCGGATCCGACTACCATTTCAGCAACCGGGGCATAGAAATCTTTATTCCCGAGGGAGCGGTTTACCGGTTGGAGTTTGATGGCATCGATCGTGAGTATCTCAATATTAAATATGAATTCATGCGTGATGGTGGCGTGATCAGTACTAGTGTTTTCTATGATGTGCCGATTAATGTTGGTGGAGTTGGCAATGTTGATCTCGACCTTCATGACCTGGAAAACGATCCGGTTATGCGTCTTGATACCGATGGCGATGGGACGTTTGATATTGTTGATATCCCACCAGATTACACCTTCTCCGGACCGGCGGTTAGTGATTATCAGGCCCCGGTAACCACCGTCCAGATTAGTGGCACGGCTATCGGCTCTAATATCTACCTGCCCGGGGCGACGGTAAGTCTGACCGCTGCCGACAATGTGGGCGGCAGTGGTGTTCAGACCACCTACTACCGGTTCCAGGATGATATGAACTTTAGCGAGTACACAGGTCCTATAACCCTTACGGAATCTGGTTCTTACATGCTGACCTGCTATTCGGTGGACCGGGCTTTGAACCGGGAGGTTGCGCAGACCGTGGAGATTGTTATTGACAACAATGATCCTCCGCGGGTTGTTTCAGTAACTCCGGCCAATTTGTCAAGTGGGGCCAGTAAGTCTTGCAGTATTCTAGTACAGTTCAGTAAAGCGATGGATGAGACTCTGTTGAATGACAGCAATATTACAGTTACAGGCAGTCTTTCTGGAGTTCATACGGGTACGATATCCTATGATCAAGAGATTTATACCATGTCCTTTTTCCCGGTTGATGATTTTATTTTATGTGAGGAGGTTTCAGTTGTAATTAATGGAAATATCCAGGATTTTATTGGTATTTCCCTTGACGGCAATGGTAACGGCTCGGCTGAGGGAAGCCCTGTTGATGATTATGCCTGGTCGTTTAATATTAAAAGTTGTGATGGTTTGGTTGTTCGGATTATCGATGTGGACACCTCAAATTGTCCAATCATTCAAACAAGTTTGATTGTCACTGATGAAAATGGTCAATCGGTGACAGATCTAACGGCTTCTGATTTCTTCGTCTTTGAAGATGGTCTTCTGCAACTGCCGATTACTGCTACTTTTATTGACCAAAATACTTCTCCCATCTCAGTTTGTCTGGCTCTTGATTACAGTGGCAGCATGAGTCCCGCGTCGATTACTGATATGGAAGATGCAGCGGTCTCTTTCATCGACAACATGCTCGTGGAAGATGCTGGCGAGATCATGAAATTCGCCACTGGCGTGAACGTAGTGCAGGCGTTGACCACCGACAAAACAGTTCTGGTGGATGCCATATATGCAGATATAGATATCGGTTCAGCGACATGGCTTTATGATGCCGTATATCAAGCGGTTGATGATCTTTCCTCCATATCCGGTAGGAAAGCAGTTATCGTTTTAACGGATGGGAAAGATAACGGATCTGTTTATAATAAAA
>JAOZKP010000121.1 GCA_029935295.1 bacterium
GCCGCCTGTCCGAAAGCTGAAATCGGCTGTGTTGACTGTAAAAAAATCTTGCTCAAGAATCTGATCGAGGGTCTGGCGCCGGTGCATGAAAAACAGCGCTATTACCGGGATAACGATAAATTGCTGGATGAAATTATTGCCAACGGTAATGAACAAGCCCGAGCAATTACGAAAGAAACCATGGTTGAAGTGCGCAAGGCGGTCAAGCTGAGTTAATCTGACAAGTGGAACAGAAACCTAAACTTATTCGTCTGCAAAAATATATTGCTGACTGCGGCATAACCTCCAGACGCCGGGCCGAAGTTATGATCTCTCAGGGTCTGGTATCCGTTAATGGAAAAATCGTGGCCGAACAGGGGGTCAAGGTTGACCCTGTGGTCGACCGGGTTGTGGTTGATGGTAAACCGCTTAAATTTAATCCGGCGGCAGATAAAATAACCCTGCTGCTGCATAAGCCGATTGGTTATGTGTCAACCATGTCGGATCCGCAGAACCGGCCCTTGGTTAAAGATCTCTACTGCAGTTTCAAGGAGCGTCTTTTTCCGGTGGGCCGGCTTGATATCAATACTTCCGGGTTGCTGCTCTGCACCAATGACGGGGCTTTGGCAAATCAGCTTATGCATCCGCGCTACAAATTTGAAAAAGAGTACCGCATCACCGTGGCCGGAAATTTCAGCAAAAATGATCTTGCTCTTTTGCGAAAAGGGGTTAAACTTGAAGATGGTTTTGCCCAACCTTTGCAAGCTGATCTTCTGCGCAGTGAAAACCGTCACTCAATTTTGACAATGGTTATTGCCGAAGGCCGCAACCGCCAGGTACGGCGCATGCTGCAGGCATTGGATTTTCAAGTTGTGGCTCTAGCACGGATTCGGCTGGCTTTTTTGAATCTTGACGGAGTTAAAAAAGGCAACTGGCGCCGGTTGCAGACGAGTGAATTAACACGCTTGCAAAAACTGGCAAAAGGGTAAAAGAAAAAGGTACTCAAAGACACTTCCTGCGGGGCGTAAAAAGGCGCATTTTCAATGAGCAATGATCCATTAAATGTAATCTTTCTCTGGCATATGCACCAACCCGATTATCGGGATGCAGAGGCCGGACGTTCGATGCTGCCCTGGGTGCGGTTACACGGGGTCAAAGATTACCTGGATATGGTAACCATTCTTGATGATTTTCCCAATGTTAAACAGAATTTCAACCTGGTTCCGTCTCTGCTTGATCAGTTGCAAGGTTATGTTGATGGTACCCTGACGGACAAGGACCTTGAATTAACTATAAAAAAAGCCGATACGCTGACCGTTGAAGACCGGGTCCATATTTTGGGCTCTTTCTTTCATGCGCATTGGGACAATATGGTTAAGCCCTTTCCGCGTTATTGGGAACTTTTGAAAATGCGTGGGTTTCATTTGGCCCCGGAAAAACTTAATGCCACGCTCAATGAAGTACAGCGTTATTTTTCAACTCAGGATTTTCTTGACCTTCAGGTCTGGTATAATATTATCTGGATTGACCCGGTTTTTCGTGAGCAATACAAGCTGCTGCCGGATCTGATTCGCCGTGGACGAAACTTCAGTGAAACCGACAAGGTCGCCCTGCTCGATATTCAGCAAAAGATTTTAAGTCAGATAATCCCCGCATATCGTCAGCGTCAGGAGAGCGGCCGGATAGAACTCTCGACCACACCTTATTACCACCCCATTTTACCTCTGCTTTACGACACTAATCTAGCTGCAGTTTCTCAACCACACGATCCTCTACCGAGTCTGCGATTTTCGCATCCGGAAGATGTGAGTGCTCAGATTGATAAGGCTGTTAAACGGCACGAATTTTATTTCGGAAAGGCACCGGTCGGAATGTGGCCCTCAGAGGGCTCGGTCTGCCAGGAAATTATGCCTTTTTTCAAACAGGCTGGCATCAAATGGATTGCAACCGACGAAGGTATTCTTGCCAACTCAATCGGCCGGGAGGTAGAACGGAACCCGGCTGAAATTGTTAAAGATCCCGCCGCTTGGTATCGATCTTATCAGGTTGATGCTGGAGGAAGTGATGGCGAAATTGATGTTATTTTTCGCGATCATCTGCTCTCTGATCTAATCGGTTTTGTCTATTCGCACTGGAATGAGCAGCAGGCTGCCGATGATTTTATCCGCCGTCT
Organism: bacterium; assembly: GCA_029935295.1. GTDB lineage: Bacteria > Desulfobacterota > Anaeroferrophillalia > Anaeroferrophillales > Tharpellaceae > Tharpella. The sequence goes on from JAOZKP010000121.1 coordinate 2,153, forward strand.
GCGAGATATAAAATCAGCCATGGGAAACCAGGTTAAAGATCGGGCGGTAGCGGTAATTCTTGATGGTGAAAACGCCTGGGAGCATTATCCGGCTGATGGTGCACCATTCCTCAGAGAACTCTACGGCCGCCTGAATGACAATCCCGATTTTGCCGCTGTCACGATTGGCGATTTTATCGAACAACGCAGCGAACCGGCACCAAAACTAAAAAAGATTTTTCCCGGTTCCTGGATTAACCGTAATTTCAGAATCTGGATCGGCCATCAGGAAGATAATCTGGCATGGGACTATCTAGGTCAGGCCCGACGTGAGTTGGTAATCTTTGAGCAACAGTTCAAAGAGAAAATTAAGGTTGACCAGGATTTACAGAATAATATTAAAAAAGCCTGGGAGCATATCTATATTGCTGAAGGCAGTGACTGGTGCTGGTGGTACGGTGACGATCACAGTTCTGACAATGATATCGATTTCGACAAGCTCTTTCGTCAGCATCTCATAACGGTTTATAATTGTATTAACGTTGCCATACCTGAACATCTGCACCGACCAATTATCCAGGCCGATAAAACTTTATACCCAAATAGCGAAGTTACCACATTTATCGACCCGAAAATTGATGGAGAGATGGGTGATTATTACGAATGGCGCGGCGCCATCGCCTACGATGTTGCTCAATTTGGCGGAGCTATGCATCGTGCGGAATATCTGGTTAAAGAAATTTTCTACGGCGTTAACCGGGAAAAATTTTTCATAAGGATTGATGTTGAGCGAAAATTGTTAACTGAAGATAAATATCGAATTGATCTAAACATAGTTAATGGCCGACAAAATAAACTACATTGTGAGATCTATTCTCCAGACGACAGCGAGCAACTGTTTTTGTTTTACGAAAATCTGCAGACTAAAAGAAACTGTAAAATAGATGAGCGCACAGCAGGGGAGTCGCCGGCCTATTTTGCGGCCGAATCAATTATCGAGTTAGCATTGTCGTTTAAAGATCTCACCTTAAACCCGGGTGATGATCTCAACTTTTCAATTACCATCAACCAACAAGGCCACGAAGTCCAGCGCATTCCTGCAAGCGGCTATCTGCATCTTATCGTTCCGGATCCGAATCTTGAAGATCGTATGTGGTATGTATAAAAGTTGATGGCGTCGTAAAAAGTTCCAAAAAGTTTGTTAGGTGTAACCGAACTTTGATCAGGTTTTAATTCAAATATGATTTATAACATTGCGAATATTTTATCTTTTCAATCTTTTTTACGGTTTTAGGTTATTTTATCTTTCTTGAAACAACTTCTGATAAGATGTATTATGTTAACTTTGATATGATACATAAGCACCCTCCGACAAACCCTCTTTTCGCATGATTTAAATACTGGACAATGTTTCGCTAATCTTGTACCTTAAACAATCTTCCCAAGAAAATTTCTCACTAAAAAATGTTTTTGACTTTTCTGTCTTTGGAATCAGATTTTGAAAAAGTATATTGCAGTTGCCGGAAATATTGGTTCCGGGAAATCCAAGCTGATTGAATTTCTCTGTTCCAGCTATCGCCTGACCCCAATCGGCAAACCTTCCGACGACAACCCGTACATTGATAACTTTTATAATGATATGTCCCAATGGTCATTTCATTCGCAAATTTATACATTATCAAAAAAATTTCTCCATTTTCAAAAACTTTCCACTACCCATCACTCTGTCATTCAAAGTCGCACCATTCACGAAGATGCCGAAATATTTGCCCGTAATCTTTATAAATCCGGCCACATGAACGAAACTGACTTCACAACTTATTATAATCTGTATAAAAGTATAAGTTCAGTTATTCCAGCCCCCGACCTTTTAATTTATCTCCACTCATCAGTTACCGCATCACGTAAACGCCTACTGGCCAAATCCTGTCCACACGAGAAACTTATCCCAGATAGCTACCTCAAACACCTTAATCGTCTTTATGTTAACTGGATTGCTGATTATGACCTTAGTGAAGTTGTGATTATTGATACTGAACAGCTTGATGTCTCTTCCAGCCTGGTTGACCGGGTTGATATTTTAGAAGCGATCGAGAGATTTATCTGATTTAACTTGACAATTTCCTCGTCATCCAGTAGGGACTGCCGCAAAATTAAAATACCCTTGATGGAGGATATAAGCTCATGATTTGCGAGACCGTAAAAAAAGGAACTGATTGTTTTTTGATGAAATCTTCTGGATGTTCTTTTCCCGGAGGAAGTTGCAAACCGATCATTGATAAATGTGAAGGCTGCGCCAAGATTATTGATGTTGACGATAAAAAATTCTGTGCAAGCTACCCGGATCCGGAAAGCCGTTGGGTTGCTGGTACTTGCAATCTTGCTACGCACATCAAACGTGACGTTGAACAGATCAAGAAGAAGATTAACCCTTTGAAGGCTTCCAAGAAAGGTATCCGCAGCTAGTTCTTGATTTTCAGCTGTTATTGTTTTACTAAAATAAGGCAGGAAGGTATTTAGTAGTTTCTAAACTCTTCTTGCCTTATCTTTTTTTCACTATACTATGCAGATAACCGGTGGAAAAAATAGAGGGCGTAAAATTAAGCCGGTAAAAAATCCGGTTATCCGCCCGAGTAAGGCGGTTGTCCGGGAAGCTCTTTTTTCGGTATTAGGTCCAAATTGTTGCTCCGACAAGCAGATTGCTGATTTTTTTTCCGGTAGCGGCATTATGACTCTTGAAGCTTTAAGTCGTGGCGCCGAAATGGCTATCAGTGTCGATTCAGACCCTGATAGCTGCACTCTTATTCGTGAAAATTTCGCCCACCTTAAGGTTCTTGACAACGCCAGAGTATTACAGATGAGTGTAACTCAGGCAATTTCTAAACTTGCAGGTCTCAATCTGCATTTTGATATTATTTTTCTTGACCCGCCTTATCATCTTCCGCAGTTAGGTGTCGATGCAATTGAACAATCTGTGGCAGCTGGAATTTTAGCACCGGATGCAAAAGTTGTTTTCGAACACCGCAGCAAAACCCAAATTCCGGAATGTAAGTCCATGTCACTCTGGAAGCAGAAAAAATATGGCCAGTCAACGCTATCCTTTTATGTTTTTCCTCATTGATCTTTATTATTTAATTGTAAACTCAACAGGGCTTTTAAAATGACTGATTGCAAGCAGGGTTCAGTAGCAGTTTTCCCCGGTTCTTTTGATCCGGTTACCGTGGGTCACATCGATTTAATCGAAAGAAGTGCAGCTGTGTTTAATAAAGTAATTGTTGCGGTTGCCAGCAACCAGGAAAAAACCCCTCTTTTTACTGTTCCTGAACGCATTAAAATGATTGAAGACATTTTTACTGACTCGCCAAACGTTAAAGTAGAAACCTTTTCCGGTTTGCTAATTGATTATATGGCTAACAGCGACGTCAAAGTTGTTATCCGGGGATTACGGGCGGTCTCTGATTTTGAATATGAGTTTCAGATGGCCTTAATGAACCGTAAACTCGCTCCTGGAATTGAGACTTTTTTCATGACTTCCAGCGCTCTTTATACCTATGTCAGTTCCAGAATTGTCAAAGAGCTTGCCTCTTTAGGTGGTGAAGTTTCTGATCTGGTGCACCCATTAGTTGAAGAAAAGATCAAAGCTAAGTACTCCTGACATCTGCCTGTCCTGTGAAATAATTTTGAGGTTAAACTGAAAAATTACTGGAAAGTTGCGTGTTCACTTCTATTATGGAGTACTTGGGGTGTAATTGTTAAGAGTCTGCAGCTTGATGCTGTTTTGATGGTTTTTCTGACTACCCTCTTTGCCCTCCCGACTGTTTTTGCAATATCTCTTTTAAGATCTGACACGATCAGTAAAAATTTTACCGGCATTGGCAAAAACTATAAATTACTCTCGTTTCTTGCGTTAAGTTTACTGCTGAACAATTTTTTCTATTTTGCGGCATTCAATCGTACTTCGATTGCAATATCAGTTTTCACTCACTATACAGCCCCTCTTTTCGTTGCCCTTCTGACGCCGTTTATGCTTGCGGAAAGATTTGATCGCAGACTTGTTTTTCCCCTTCTGATTGCTACTTCAGGCTTAGCTGCAATTCTAGCGCCGGAATGGCATACATCTATCGGTCATGCTGATTTGATTGGCGCTTTCTGCGGCATTGCTTCTGGGCTGGCTTACGCTTTTACGCTTATATATGCAAAACGTTTAACAGTTGAACTTAAACCGCTGGCCCTGGTTTTCGGCCAGAGTCTTTTTATTTCTCTGTTTCTGCTGCCGTTTGTGATATCTACTAATTTCTCAAATCTCTCTTTATCAACCTGGGTCTGCCTGGCAGTTATCGGGGTAACTCATTGTACGCTGGCTCCCCTGCTCTACATATCCGGCTTAAAACACATTAAAGCCCAGCACGCTGCAGTTATCGGTTACCTGGAGCCCTTGGCCGCTGTTATCTTAGGACTTTTTCTAACCCATGAATCGCCGTCGCTGTTTATCTGGCTTGGCGGAGCAGCAATTCTACTCTCCGGAGCAATTATCACTCGTTTAAGAACGAGAACTTAAAATATGAATACTACTGATAATAAAATTTTACATTCCAACTCCCGGATCTGGGAAATAAAAACGACTCCAGCTGAGCTGTGCCTTAAATTCTGCAAAGAGCTTAATATTTCGAGCCGGCTTGCGACAATCCTGATAAACCGCGGCATTAATGATCTTGATCAAGCCAGCAGTTTTCTTGAACCGTCACTGCATGACATACCTGACCCTTTTTTAATGTCAGGCATGGAGAAAGCAGTTGAAAGGTTAACCCTTGCCTTCAGGCGCAAAGAGAAGATTGCTGTTTTTGGTGATTACGATATGGACGGGATTTCGGCTACCGCTATTCTGGTCGATTATCTGCGCCGGGCCGGGTTTACGCAAGTTGAATTTCATATTCCTTCGCGGCTGACTGACGGTTATGGTCTAAACCGGCAAGCTCTTGCCCATGCCTGCGAATCCGGAGTAACTCTGGCGCTTACGGTTGATAATGGCGTGTCAAACCTCGAAGAAATTGCGGCAGCAAAAAATCTGGGGATTGATATGATTGTTACAGACCATCATCAAATCCCCGAAGAACTGCCGCAAGCTTTTGCAATCATTAACCCGCACCTGCCGGAATGTAAATATCCTGAAAAAAATCTGGCCGGCGTCGGCGTCGCCTTTAATCTGATGATTGCATTAAGGAAACGATTGCGTGAGTCGGGGCTGGCTGCCGATGTCAACCTGCTCCAATATCTTGACCTGGTGGCGCTAGGTACGGTGGCAGACGTTATGCCGCTTACCGGTGTAAACCGGATTTTTGTCAGTTTCGGTTTGATAGAGATTAATAAAACCCACCGTCTGGGAATGCTTTATCTGCTCTCTGCCGCGGGGATCAAACGTGACGAACCGATAAGTGCCCGTGATTTAGCATTTAAGCTGGCCCCAAGAGTAAATGCTGTCGGCCGGGTGGCTGACGCTAAAATTGCGGTTGAACTATTTTTGACTAAAGATAAGGCTATCGCTTTGCGTAATGTTCAAACTCTTGAAGAGTGTAACGAACGCCGGCGGCAGATTGAAAAAGATATCAAGAAAGAAGTTGATGCGATGCTGAAAAATGATGCATCTCTGGCAGCAGCCAAATTAATCCTGCTGGCTTCAGAAAACTGGCATCCGGGAGTTGTTGGGATTGTCTCTTCCCGGGTCGCTGAGGCTTACGACAAACCGGTAATTTTAATTGCCATGGAGAATGGTGTTGGTCGGGGGTCGGGTCGGAGTGTTCCGGGTCTGAATCTGGTTGCGGTCCTGGATCATTGTCAGGATCACCTGATTCGTTATGGCGGACACGAACAGGCCGTCGGCTTGACGGTTGCCGATGAATCTATTGCAAAATTACGCGAAGAGATAGAAAACTATTTGACAATTTCGACCCCGGAACAGACAGAAGTTCCCAGACTTTTACTGGATGGCACCTTGCAGCCGGATGAAATCAACCGGAAACTTCTGGATGAACTTAAAGTTCTTCACCCTCTGGGATACGGCAACCCGGATCCGACATTTCTTCTGGAAGCTACTGAAGTTGCAAAAGTCATCCCGATGGGCTCAAGTGACCGCCGTCATCTGAAATTTACGTTTACAGACAGCAAAGACCGCAGAAAACGTTTTGCCGGAATCTATTTTAATTTCAAAGGAACGCCACCGAAAAACGGGGAAACCCTGGATTTGGCCTGCACCCCGGAAGAGAACATCTGGCGCGGCCGCTCTGAAATCAGAGCCAACCTTACTGACTTCAGAATTTCCGGCAAAGATAATTCCCAATAGAAGATTTATCAGCTCACA
>JAOZKP010000122.1 GCA_029935295.1 bacterium
CATAAACGGGGTCAAAGCTGGGGTGCTGACGCACCTTCTACCAGCAATGACCCCAATCTTGACAATTTGAGAGAGATAAGCGAACGCTTTACCTGTAAACGAGTCATATGGCACTGGTCCCGGGGTATATGCCCCCTGATGCCTGTGTCATTTCACGGCTTCCATCTCCCGGTGATATAACCCTAACCCACCAACATCCGTTCTCAAGTAACCTTAACAACCCGTAAAAAGCAATGATCCGACAGGGCAACCGCCTGCCAGCAGGAGCTTACACAAGAAACATCATCGTTGTATGATAATTGCTTGAGTGAACAAGTCACCTAAAAAAAACAATTGCAATATTAAGTTTTACTGAGGATTATCATGAACACAGCTAGGATTCTGATTGTCGACGATGAACGCCTGATTCGCTGGTCCCTTTCCCAACCCCTGATAAAAAGAGGCTATCTTGTCGAAACTGCTGAATCCGGAGCTGAAGCTCAGGAAAAAATGAGCACATTCAAGCCGCAAATGGTTTTGCTTGACATTCGCCTCCCTGACATTAACGGTTTAGAACTGCTTAAACGTTTTAAGAGTGAAGATGAAAATCTCATCGTCATAATGATTACGGCCTACGCCGATGTCGGCTCAACCATTGAGGCATTCAAATTCGGAGCCGAGGATTATATCGGCAAGCCATTCAACATTGAAACAGTCAAACAGGTCATCGAACAGGAATTTGCAAAAAAGAAACTTAAAAAACAGGCTGAAGAGTGCAGTCATTCCATAGATCAACAAATTGATGAGGATAGATTAATTGGCAACAGCCCGGAGATGATTGATGTTTTCAAGATCATTAAACGATGTGCGGAAACCAACGACAAAACAGTTTTAATTCTGGGAGAGAGCGGTACCGGCAAGGAACTGGTTGCCAAAGCGGTCCACCTTTACAGCCGCCGCTCAGATGAACCATTCTTTGAAATCAACTGCGCGGCGATCCCGGACCACCTTCTCGAAAATGAACTATTCGGACATGAAAAAGGGGCTTACACCGATGCCGGGAAGCGCCAGAAAGGAATCTTTGAACTGGCCGATGGCGGCACTGTATTTCTTGATGAAATAGGCGATATGCCGTTACCGATGCAGGGTAAGATCTTAAAAGCAATCGAGAATAAACGCTACCGCCGACTCGGCGGCTACGAGGACATTGATATTAATGTAAGAATAATTGCCGCCACCAACCGGAATTTGAAAGAGATGGTGGACAAAGGCCAGTTCAGGATAGATCTCTATTACCGCATTAATGTTATGACCATTAATATTCCGCCCCTAAGAGAACGCAAGGCCGACATAACCCATCTGGCTAAATATTTTTTCAACCTTTTCAACAAAGAGTACAGCCGCAACATAGAGAATATCAGCCCCATAGCACTCGAACTCATGCTTTCGTACAGCTGGCCCGGGAATGTGCGGGAGCTGCGCAATTCGATCGAGAGAGCAATCATACTTGAAGACGGACGGACTTTAACCGCCAGCAATCTAAATCTCTCAAGCAACCCGGAAGCCGGCTCCATACAATTCGAATCGGCTACAGACCAGAAGAACAATTATCACCATAACAATGATGACTCCAAAAAAACTCATTCCGCCAATTGTGATAAATTACAGATAAACCTGCCACACGAAGGCATTGCATTTGAGGAGATCGAAAAAAATATCATTCTCCAGTCACTTGAAAAACATGCTGACAACCAAACCAGAGCCGCCCGCTTCCTACATCTGAGTCGCGATACTTTACGATACCGTATGAAGAAATTCGGCCTCATTTAAGCTGCAAAAACAGTAAAAAATCATCAGATCATAACTGTAGATCCGCAACCTTACCAGAACAAGCGAATTGAATCAGAATTGAGCGGCACCAGGTCGTATGCCTATTTTTCAGGGCATATCTAACAGCAGATGAGACATATCACTCAGTCTCAGCACTTAAATAAAATGCTCAGTTACCAGAATAACTAGTATAGTTTCAACAACTTAACAGAAAAATAATTAATTATCATTATCTGGTATTTTTTTTGCGATAAACATTGTTCAGCGACAAGCACCAACTGTCAAGATACACATCCTATCAAACAGTTTATTTACTGCCTAAATTTACGAGAGGGGTCTGAACAATGAAAACTATCGAAAACGTCAAATTGATGAAGAAAGTTCTGGTTAACGAATTAACGCAACTACACCATGTTAATGCTTTCGGCGACAGCAACGAATTGGAACAAATGCGTTTACAAAGCTGGATTATTGACCTGACCTATATTGAAAAGTTCGGCCTGACCTGTGACAATGACAGTGAAGTAAGTTTCTGGTTCAACGATGACTGCTGGACTCCCCTCTGTGATTACGAAGAGTCTTTCAGGGATTTCGAGGAACATGAACAGCTCCTGCGTTATGCTGCCTGGCTTAATATGTAAATATGCCACAAGCGATGCCACCTGTCACTTGAGAACTATCCACCACTTGGCTGTGGCATATCCCCCAACAATTGGCCCCACCTACCACTAATTGACGGGCCCAATCTCCATTTCACCGGGGTTTCCTATCTATCTCGAGACGGTACAATCATTGCTGTACAATAGGCTCTGGCTTCATTGATTCACTTCAAATGCAGTCATTACAAACAGCAAGTTGCTTACGTCAACAATCGGGGAGATGCTTCAAATGAAAGGAATCATAAAAAAATGGCAAAAACCACTTATCATCTGTCTGCTTACCGTCTTCTACGGATGTGTGTCAGCACAGGAAACCCATAAAAAGACCAAACCTCAGGATTTACAGCAAAAGACGGTTGCAAGCGCAGAAAGTGACCCCTACGCCCAAGAGATCAAACCTCTGACGACTCAACAGTGCGGACAATGCCATTTCTCTGTTTTCGAAGGGATCAGAGACAATGGAGGCCGGCATAAAATTCACTGTCGTGAGTGTCATACAACATTCCACTCTTTCCGACCCGGCATGGCCTGGTCAGACGCTGTTCCTCAATGCACAACCTGTCATGATGAAGCGCATGGCCCCGCCTTTCCGGACTGCTTAAGCTGCCATACTGATCCCCACGCCCCAATCAGCAGTCTGACCGACCTTGACGTTCTCACAAAAAGCTGCAAAACATGCCATAGTCGACAGGGAAAGGAAGTAATCCAGTTCAAAAGTGCACACACCGAAGTTAACTGTAACGAATGTCACCATACCAAACATGGATACCGGCCGGACTGTACTGAATGTCATTCTGAGCCGCACACCGATTTTATCGACAATGCCGGCTGTATGGGGTGCCATCCAGCCCACTCACCGCGCGAAATCCACTACCCGGTGACGACAGAAAACCAGGTATGCTCCGGCTGCCATGCCGAGGTCAACCAAGTCTTTGTCAAGAGCAGTAAAAAACACGCATCTTTCAAGTGTGCCTTCTGCCACTCAGATCGTCATAGTTTTATCCCCGACTGCAACAAATGCCACGGCGAGCCCCACTCCAAAAAGATGATGGCCCGTTTTGAAAATAATTGCACATCATGCCATGGTGACCCACACTCTTTAACCCTGAAATAATTTCACACCTCTCTCACTCCCGGTGCAGGCCCTGCCAGCCTGTGCCGGGAGTACAAATACTTCAGGGATCAACCGGTCTTTCGGAAAACCGGTAAAACAACGGTAAAAGTGCTACCAACATCCACCTCGCTGGAGACCAGAATTTTACCGGCATGGTTCTGAATAATACTATAGCTGATCGACAACCCCAAGCCTGTACCTTCTCCGGTTTTACGAGTTGTAAAGAAGGGATCAAAGATTTTGTTACAGATATTTTTTTCAATACCGACTCCGGTATCCGCAAACTCGATTATAACTGTCTCTTCCACGGCAGAGTAATCAGTCATAATTTTCAATTCTCCCCCATCATGCATAGCTTTACGAGCATTAATCAACAAATTTATAAAAACCTGCCTGAGCTCATCGGGATCACTATCTATCAGCGGCAGGTTCTCTGAAAAATGCCGGTCCACCTGGATCCCGCCCTTTTTCAGATTGGCTTTTGTGAAAGAGAGAATCTCCTCGAGTATTTTATTAATATCAGTCGGAACAAACTGTTTATCCGACACCCGGGCAAAAGTCAGAAGATTACCTATAATTGATTTGCAGCGTTTTATCTCACGCTCAACATAAACCAGATTATTCTGAAAATCCTGACGTTCCTTCTCACTGAGTTCTCCCAGGCTGCGCGATTTAACGGTACTGGAAAAGATCTGAATAAATGCGTATATCCCCGCAAGAGGATTACTCAACTCATGGGCAATACCGGAGGCAAACTCACCTACAGTTGCCAATTTTGTTGACTGAATCAGTTGCGCCTGGGTCTCAGCCAGCTGCGCACCACGCTCAGCAACCCGGGCTTCCAGAGTCTGATTTAAATGTTCTACTGAGTCCCGGGATTTTTTCAAATCACTGACCATTTTATTAAAAGACTCGCTTAACTCGCCCACCTCATCCCGGGTTCTCACCTGAACATACTGATCAAGGTCACCCTCCGCAATCCGCTTACTGGCCTGCGAAAGCATACGAATAGGCCCTACAGTCCGGGAGATAATCAGAATAAAAATCGGCACGACCACCAACATCATCGCGACAACAATCGCACAGGAATTAATTATAACCTTTCTCTTCGCCAGGACCATGTCATTGGTAGATTCAAAAACAGCAACCAGTATCTCCTTTTTGAAATTGACTACGAGAGGAGAAAGAATCATTTTAACATTGTGATCGCCACACTGAAAATGACTGAGAAACGGATCTTCCCGATTCAACACCTTACTCAGCAACTGGGGTGTCACGAAACGACCGAGCTCAATGTCGCAGCTTTTGTGGACTTCACTTGAAACTATCAGCCGACCTTTATAATAGATCTGCAAACGATGACTGCCGATTTTTTTCTGTAATTCATTAAGAAAAACGGGATCGATCTCCCGACTCACGGTAACAACGGAACGACTCCCGAAGTGATCTTCAATCGGAGCAACTGCCGACAAAGCCAAAGTTGTCTCTGCTTTGTTTTTGTGCACGGTCAATCCGGTCATGCGAATCCCCATGGAAGCCAGTCGCCCCAGGCCCGACTGTTTCGAAACTTCATCAACCCCGCTGATATTGGATGAGACCCGGTTCTCTTTCAAAAATTCCAGCAGATAAATAAGAATCAGACGACTGTCACGGGCCTCGGTTGCATGACTGGCTAATTTTTCAGTATCGGCAATAAACTGGGCATAGAAGGTTAAACTCTTCTCGATATCAGTAACCATTTCCTGCAACAGACGCACATCGTTGTGGAGTTTTTCGTTAACTCTATCCTCAAGATTCAGGGAAACCAGACCTGTCATTATATAAATGCTCAGGGAGCCGGTGATGATTATAACCAGAAAAAAAGGCAGAATAATCTTATTCAAGACTTTATTCTGCCGGGAAAAGAAACCTTTTAATAAACTTTGCATCTGTCCAACCTTAAAGCTTAATGTACCAGTAATAAATCTTCAGGATCAAGATTGAGTTCAGTCAGCATTTCTGTCAACTTCGTATAATCTGAAGGTAGAGCTTCGATAAAACGATCAGTATTCAGCATCGCCGCCAGAGCCTCCCGGCCCTCAGGATTCTCATGTATATTCAAAAGATAACTTTTCAACATCCCACCCAACCCGGCTCTAAAACAACCGGTTCTACTGTCAACCGGATCACGGCTTATACGATGATGACACTCAAAACAGGAATTTTTGAGGTTCTTCCTTAGAACAAAGACATTTGACGGCAAAGGCGATGATTGTACCAGAATATTCATCTTATCTTTGAGAGCTGGATTTTCCCGCGCGACCATATCAAAGACCAGATCCTTTGCCGAGCCGACATCGGCACTACGATTGTAAACTGCCATAATTGCATCTTCATGAGTACCGAGCACACTGGTTTCCGAGAAAAAATCAGCTAAGCTACCGAAACCTTCATGTGGGAAAAAGTAGTTCGGAAAGAGGTAACCGGCCGTGGTAATTCCGCCCCCCATTACCAGATGTTTGCCACGCATCTGTGACAGATTTTCTATGCCGCTGTCCTGTCGGGTAAAAATCAACCCTTTATAACTTGATTTCCCATTAAATTCAGGCCGAACCAAAACATTAACATGCTTTTGTACCGCAACATAAGCCAGACTGTCGATAAAGGCGGCGGCGAGATCTCCAGCCACAAGCCCTTTACAAACATCAAGATATGAGGGTAAAAGTTTCAGCTTAACACTGAAACCTTTTCCCAATCTTTGTGAAAGATAGTTGATCAGCGGTTGGTACCGCTGTTCCTGAACAATTACATTCCTTTCCGGAACAACTCCAACCAAAATTTCATAACGCTGCGGGAGATAACCCGACCGCGAAATTATGGTTGCACCTTTTTCTGAAAAGATAAAATTCAGAAAACGCATTATCTCAACTTTAGGATCAGCCTTTAAGACCAGACCGAATGGCCTGAAAAAAGCGTAACGGCCTTTCTTCAAGTTCTCCGGGGTCGGTGAGATCCGGTTAACTGCAGCAATATTAAGTTTAGGATTTTCCCGAATAATCTCTCCCAACGAAGTGTAGCCAATTGAAAAAGGAATCATCTGAATCGAATCTATCACTTGCCAGTGCCTCTCTAGAGGAACACTGTCGGCAGCAACCTTAAAATCATCGTCCAGGAAAGTTGCCCTGAAAGAGATTTTTGCAGAACTGTATTCGGGCCGGTCAATAACTGATATTTTCCCATCAGGCCCCCCCACCTGAGCCCAGTTAGTTATCTTGCCGGCATAGATATCGCGAATTAACGCCCGGCTCAGGCTGGCAATCTTAATTCCTGAATTAGTCGCCATCACCATACCATCGATCGCCAAATGGAGATATTGAAGATCATCACTCTTCTCTTCAAAAAACATCTCCCGTGAAACTGCACCGATATCATATTGCCCCTCGACCACCCCGGCAATTCCGGCATCCGAACGGGCATCCGGCAGAAAAACAATTTCGATATCACTATTATCTTTCAAAAATTCATGTGAGAGGGATTTTAAAAGTGGCATTACGGAAGAGGAACCCGAGATAAGTATGCGTTTTTCAGTAGGAGTGGCGGGCTGGACCGGCTCAGAATCTATTTTATTATCACAGGCTGAAAACAGTGTTAATAAGCCGGCCAACATAAAAACCAGTGAAAATCTGGCCAACATCTTAATTATAAATAGCATAACAGTTCAAATCCATTTAACTAAAGTGGTTTAATTGCAAATTTCCTACCTCCTTCTTACAATAGTTTACTCCTAGAGTCAAACCACATCAACCAGGTAGGATTTTTATATAACACCCACCCAACATAAAAGATGTGGACTGTAAGGCACGGATTGCCGGCTCCAACGTTTCGTTCGTTTACGACTGCAAGTTTGAATTGTTCCATTTTCGACCAGCTGAACCATTGCTCTTTTTTCAAGATATTTACCTTTTTTTTGCTTAATTATGTCATAATGAGAAAAATTATCTGTCTGGAATCAGCCGGATTCTGTAAAGTGCTCATCTGGCTTTTCGCCTTTTATGGATTCACTCTCTTAAGCTCAGGAGTACGGTTTGTTTGCAGAGTTCAGCAAAAAGCATCTTTCCCTTATACGCCTTTTGGTCCAGGGTTCATTTACTATTTTTTGTTTATGGATTGGTCTTCAGTTTTATCGTTTTTTTCTCTGGGCTACAGCTGGAGGCAATTATGGAGCAAGACCGCCGGCTGTAGAAGCATTTCTGCCAGTCGGGGCCCTGGTCAGTCTGAAGAAATTTGTCCTAACTGGAGAGTTTGACCAACTTCATCCGGCTGGTCTGACAATATTTATCGCCGCCCTTGTAATCGCCACGATCTTTCGTAAAGGTTTCTGCGGCTGGATCTGTCCGGTCGGCTTTATTTTCAATCTGCAGGAGAAACTGGTCTCTCGTTTCCGTACCCCCCGACATCCGCCAAAATGGCTGGACTACCCTCTTTCATCCATAAAGTATCTTCTCCTCTTTTTTTTCCTTTACCTGATCGTCTGGAAAATGAATCTCAGCGCGATTGAGAGATTTATGCATTCACCTTACAACTTGAAGGTTGATGCAAAAATGCTGCTTTTCTTTCTCAACCCATCATTTACAGCGCTTGGGATTATCGCCTCTATCTTTCTGGCTTCAATTTTCATGCGCAATTTCTGGTGTCGCTATCTCTGCCCCTATGGCGGCCTGCTCGGTCTTCTGGCAACCTTGAGCCCTTTTCAGATCAGGCGTGATCCTGATTTATGTATTTCTTGCAAAAAATGCGAAACGGCCTGCACTCAAAGTCTGCTGGTGGCACAAAAGCATGTGGTCTTAAATCCCGAATGTGTCGGTTGCCTGGAATGTGTGGCCGCCTGCCCGATTACGGA
>JAOZKP010000403.1 GCA_029935295.1 bacterium
ATAATATATACAAATCAAATAACCTACTCTTGCCGAATTTTGCCCCAATAACATTAAAAAAGATTCCGCCAACTCAGACTGATTGGGGCATTTGACCAATAACACAGTAAATCAATCGGGTTATTTAGCCAATGTAAAAGATACCGGAATAAAAAAAAGGCCCGGGAGAGAGTGCCCGGGCCTTTCAGGAGAGAGGAGAAGAGTTATCTTCTCACTAGAGGACAGGAATTACGACTGCAACATTGACGGTTTCATTATCGACCCACTCACCTGCAAGATAGAGTCTGATAGAGGTTTTATAGACCCAGGCATTATATTCATTGCCAGGAGTCGGATCATTTTCTGAATCGTAGCGGGCCCCGGTATCAGGGTCGTAAAGCATCTGGAACGTATCTTTGAGACGGTAATCATGATCCAGATTTAAGGTTGCACCCACATCGCTAATATATTGCCGCGTACCGTCACCGAAATAAAACTTGACCTGATCATGATTCGGCAGATTACTAAGCTGCAGATTGACCGTCGGGCTGCCATCAGTAACATTAACGGTCACTTGGGTGGCGGCGCCGGGTGCTATGACATTGACCTTCTGAACATTTTGAGAGATACGGCCCTCTTCGTCGATAACCGTAAGCATCACCCTCCAGACCCCGATATGGCTGAAGGTCTTTTCGACACTGGAACCAACCAAGGTGCCGGGTTCATCGTTAACATTCCAACGATAGTCAAAGGTACCAGCCGTGCCAGTTGAAACTGCAACCATATTGACAGTTGAATCGAGTCCGAGCTCCAGTGGCAAGGCTGTCGTTGTCGTCCAATCATATTCATCGGCCGACAGACCAGTTGCGAAAGCATCGCCAATCGAGAAGATATCGGCAACCGGATCAACTCCGAAACCGTAACTGGCAGGATTGATAACATTTAACATCGCCTGACGGGCGGCATCGTAACCAAGGAATTCACGCCGCTCAGGATCGCGAGTCTGGTTGCTAGTACTAAAATCGATCGCAAAAGGCGTACCCTCACGGTTCCAGGCGAGGGCCGAAGTTTTAACATCCCCGACTCCACTCCAGGCTACAGTCAGCGGTATTTCAGCATCATCGCTGATCCGGCGGGCTTGCCCCAGCATCGACACCGTACCGTTAAAAATACCGGCACTACCGCCGTGACAATCACTGCAGCCAAAACTTGTAACTTTACCGAGTTGATCACGAATCGGGGCCCCGTAAGCAAATGATTCACCTCCGGAGAGACCAACACCACTCCGGATAGGTAGAATATTATGAACCACCAGATTCGGGCGGGATTCAAGATTTAAACGCGGCATATAACCACTATTAGCGGCGTGCAGCTGGGCTTGAAAGGCATCAATTTCAGTAGCGGTTGTAAATATAACATTGCCGTCAACCCCGGCCACAGCCCATTTATCACGCTGGTCCAGAGCCGCGACACCAGGTAAACCGCTGGCGACCCGATCATTTAAAGAATTAACATAATCGTAGGCAAAGTAAGATTTGATCGTCCTTTCAAAAAAAGGATCGCCGGACACTACCGTAACTCCGTTGACCGCACCCGTGGTGAAACCGTCACCATTAGCATCAGCAGTACCAATATTATCCCAATAACTTGAAGTCAGATAGTTAAAAGGGAAAATCTGCCGCCGCCAATCGGGATTCGGCTGGCCATCAATAACTTTGGCCCGGACATTATCTTTCCAGCTGTAGGCAAGATCAACCACCTCAGCTCCGGGGAGCTGATCTGCAGGCGCACCGACCAGGTTATAATAAGCAGCACCGGTAGTATGATCGACCGAACGGGCAGCAGTATAACGTTTTTTGATGTGGCAGGAGACACAAGCAATAATGTCTATATGGCTGCCAACGAAGGTCTCCTCCGCACCACTGCCATCGGCGATGCGCCGGGCCGTCGGCACAACTTTAGCCAGAAGACCGGCCTGAGCGTGATAGACTTGCATCTCCGGAGGGGCAAAGGGCAGCATATCGCGGTTGCCATCGTCATCCAGATCACCATAACGAACATGACAATCCTCACAGAGTTTGACACTGCCGTCAGCGGCAGCCGGATACTTCAACGGGTCAAAACCTTTACCGGGACTGTGGAGATAATTTTCGGGAGCCGAAACTGGGTTAGTCGCCTGGGTTTTCCCGGTTCGCGAGTGACAGCCACCACAACCCATAAATTTATGAACTTCATCACTGCGCCAAGAGGCCCCGCGTTTGAGCATTTCATTACGCTTTAAGGCCGGCTTAAGATTGGCGGCCAATAATGGATCAGAACTTTCCGGATCGAGACTCGGGACGGCTGCTGCAGCGTAGTGACGCGACTGCCAGAGATCACCTTCAGTGACCTCTTTCTCGTTTAATACCATCTCCGGCATATGACAGCCGAGACAATTGCCATCTTCCGGCAGGCCCGCAATCCGGGCGGAAAAGTTACGATTCAAATAGAGCTGGTTAGTACCATCTCGTGAAACCTGATGGGTACCATAATCAAGTTCCGCCGGAGTAGTGGCATC
>JAOZKP010000123.1 GCA_029935295.1 bacterium
AAAAAACCTGCTCCTGACCAACTCCGGCTTCGGCGGCGTTAATGCGGCCCTGATTCTGCAAAGGACTTAAAATTTTGCCAACCGACTCGGCATCAACCTCATATCCATTTATCAAAACCCGACTTACCGGTATCGGCTGGGTCAACGCCTCAGGTTCAGGCCGGGGCCGATGTGACCGGGCTCCGGAATGGCCCGGTGGTACTCCGGCTGTACCCGCCGCGATTTTAAAATCGCTTAAAGGCGGTTCGCGCTTCGGCCGGCTTGACCTCTTTTCGCAGATCGGAGTTGCTGCCATTGGTTTAGCTTTACAGGATGCAGGCCATCTACAGAAACAACCAGCAGAAAAATCAGACAATAACCCACAAACTGACCTCAACCCGACAACCACAGGTTTAATCTGCGCCACAACCAGCAGCTGTTCTCTCACCGACCACAACTTTTTTAATACAGTGAAAGATGAGCCACAACTTGCCAGCCCCGGACTTTTCGTCTATACTCTGGCAACCAGTTTTTTAGGTGAAGCGGCTCTGCGGTTTTCTCTAACCGGCTTGACTATGGCCGTAACCGAACCCCGGCCCCAGGCCGCAGATGCTATTTGTATTGCGATCGAAGAACTGACCACCGGCGATGATGAGATAATAGTTACCGGACTCTGCAATCTTTTCAATGTAGACAGTAAAGCTCTGCAAACTTCCGGAGCCCTGTTTCTCGTACTTGAAAAAGAGACTGGAAGCGAAACAACGTCGGGGAACAGAAGCTATGCAACTCTGAGTTGCAATCCACACACAAATGTTCTTTACTGCAACAACCAACCCTGCCCGGATATTTTCTCTCTATGCAAGATGATCTGCGGCTAAACCTTATGGAAATCTGTTTATTATGAAGATGCGACTTATCTATCCCCGCTGGCCCAAACTGAAACAGCAGACCGAATTTCATCTGCCCCCGCACGGCCCCGTGGTTTTCGCCGCGACGGTTCCGGCAGAGGTTGATCTCAAATTTACTGATGACAATCTTCAGGAGATCGACCTTGAAGAAACACCTGATCTGGTAGTTATGTCGGTGATGCTCACCTGCCAGCTGCCCCGGGCTTTCGAGATTGCCGATCATTTCCGCGCCCGGAAAATTCCGGTAATCTTCGGCGGAATTGCGACCATGCTCCATGCCGAAGAGGTTAAGGAACATGCAGATTCGGTTTTTTTAGGCGAATCCGAAGGGCGTTATGCCACTGTTATTACAGATTTAGAGGCCGGAAAACTGAAACCTGTCTATGATTATCTGCATAATCATCCGGATATCAATCTCGTCGGCCCGGCCCGGCGCGATATTTTAAACCGCGAACTCTACAATTACCGCGGCGTCCAGATGCTCGATCTGGTACATGCCTCACGGGGCTGCAAATTCAACTGTTTCCCCTGTAGCACGGCCTATCTTGGCGGCCAGAAATTCCGCCCGCGGCCGGTCGCTCAGGTAATTGCAGAGATGGAACAAATCCCCAACAACCGCCTATTTATCGTCGACAACTCTTTAGCTCAAGATCGCGACTGGCTGATTGAGCTCTTTACGGCGATGAAACCGCTTAAAAAGAAGTGGGTTTCTCATCCAATTTTAGACGATGAAGAGGTCGTCAAACTGGCTGCAGAAGCTGGCTGCTGGTATGTTTATCAGGCAATCATCGACACCTCGCCGGTTATTGCCGGCCGCATCAAACGCCTGAAAGAACACGGCATCGGGGTGGAGGGCACAATTCTTCTTGGCACCGATGACCAGGACGAAACCTATATTAAAAATCTAGTCGATTTTCTCCTGGGCATTAATCTTGATGTCGCCGAGTTTACGATCCTGACCCCATTCCCGCACACACCGCTGCGGACCCAGCTGGAAAAAGAGGATCGAATCTTAAACAATAACTGGATCGAATACACCACAGACAAGGTCGTATTTCAGCCCAAACAGATGACCCCGGCCAAACTCCAGGAACTTTTCCACTACGCCTGGGATGCTTTTTATGCCGACGGCGGTTACCAGATCAAAATGGGAGCACTCTTTCAAAACGTTATTGCCCGGGAGATGGCAGACGGCACCTACCGCCGCTACGATCCCAAAAAATCCCGCAAATTTAAACGCACAACTCCGGCGGCAACATGAGCCGGGTACTCCTTATTTCAACCAACCGGGCGACCACTCCCTATGTTGTCTATCCTTTAGGGATGGCAGTTGTTGCCGGGGCTTTAAGTGAAGTCGGGCACCAGGTTGAACAACTTGACATGCTCGCAACCGCTGATGATACAGGGCAACTACAGCAAACAATTGACCAGTTTAACCCCGATTTCATCTGTCTCTCCCTGCGCAATATCGACAATGTGGACTCAATCAGCGGTGATGCCGGCTGGTTCCTGGAACATTCCAAAAGTATTATTACTGACATTCGGACTTTGACTGAAGTCCCGCTGATTATCGGCGGCCCCGCTTTTTCACTGATGCCGGAAGAAATTCTCAACTACCTGCAGGCCGATTACGGGGTAGTCGGAGAAGGCGAAGAAGCTCTGCCGCAATTACTGGCCGACATTGCCAACGGCAATCAGACGCAAACAATTGTTAAAGGAGAAACACCGCTTCCAGGAGATCGGTTTGCAACCCCACAGTTTCAACCGGAGCTTTTAAGTTTTTATCAGGAACGCAGTGGGATCGCCAACCTCCAGACCAAACGCGGCTGCCCGCACCACTGCAGCTACTGCACCTATCCACAATTGGAAGGCCATGCATTTCGCCGCCGGGCCGCAAATTCAGTTGCGGATGACATTGAACATCTGATCAATACCTACAATATCGAAACCCTCTTTTTTGTCGATTCCGTCTTCAATGACAATAAAGGACACCATCTCGAAATTGCCGAAGAAATTTTAAGCCGATCTCTAAAAATCAGATGGAGTGCTTTTTTCCGGCCCGCCGGCATGAGCTTAAACGATCTCAAACTCATGCAGAGATCAGGATTGTTTGCGGTTGAATCCGGCAGCGATGCCCTCACCGATCCAACTCTCAAAGGGCTAGGTAAAGGTTTTCAGCTTAACGATATTTTCACTACCCACAATATCTGCCGGGAGCTTAAACTGCCGATTGCCCACTATCTCATCTTCGGCGGACCGAATGAAACCCCGGAAACCTTGACTGAGGGCCTGGAAAATCTCAACCAAATTGACGACGGGGTAATTTTTCTCTTCTCCGGCCTCAGGATTCTGCCCGGAACCAGACTCTACAAAACTGCAATCAAAGAGGGAATTTTGGCGGCCGAAACCTCTCTTTTGCGACCTACCTACTATTTTTCACCGAACATTGACTCTGAAATCATGAATCAGCAACTGCTTGCCGCCTGCAAGGGCCACCGCAAACGCCTCTTTCCCCCGGAAGATGCCCTGCAGCGTATGCAGATCATGCAGCGTTTCGGCTTCAAGGGCCTGCTCTGGGACCAACTACTGCAGCAATAATAATCACTCGCCTTAAACTAAACCTTTATTGTCGACTTTCTTCTTGACAGCGAACAAAACAACGTGTTACGAATGTGAGCAGCTTTAACAATAAAGCTATAGAAGAAAATTAAGCAGTTTATAATGCATAAGAAAAGGAGAAAAACTCATGAAATTATTTAAATCTATTACCCTGCTGGTTCTCATTTCGCTGGCCCTGATCGCCTGCAGTGGTGTTGATAGTAATAAAGATCTTGCCGCATCCCCCACTCTTGAACGTATCGTCAGCCGGGGTGAGCTTATTGTCGGCACGGCCGCCTCGATGCCGCCGCTTAATATGACTACCAAAGATGGTAAAATAATCGGTATTGAACCTGACATTGCCACCTTTATCGCCGGCGGCATGGGAGTCAAACTGACGCTTAAACCGATGGCTTTTCACGAACTTCTGCCGGCACTTGAGGCCGGAGAAGTTGACATCATCATGTCTAACATGACAATCACCGGCAAGCGCAACCTTAAAGTCGCTTTCGTCGGCCCCTATTTCATCTCCGGCAAGTCAATTCTCACTAAAGATATTGCCTTTGCATCGATCGAAAACGGTACCGAACTCAACAAACCCGAAATCTCTTTGGCCGCGCTCAAAGGCTCAACCAGCCAGCAGGTGATTGAAACCCTGCTGCCTAAAGCTAAGTTGGTAGCCACAAACACTTATGATGATGCCGTCAAACTGGTCATTGACAGAAAAGTTAATGCTTTGGTTGCCGATTACCCGATCTGCCTGATCTCAACTTTTCGCTATCCCGAAGAAGAACTTTCAACCATGCTTAAACCTTTTACTTTTGAACCGATTGGCATTGCCGCTCCGGCTAATGACCCGCTCCTGGTTAACTGGCTGAATAATTTCCTGATCTCATTTAAAGGCAGCGGCGAACTCAAAAAAGTCACCAACTACTGGCTTAACAATGACGAATGGGTTAAGCGTCTGCCTGATATCAAGTAAAGCTTGAAAAGAGGCCAACAACATAATGGCGACCAATACCGTAAAACCTGATCTTACATCTGGATTTGACTTAAACCAGGTGCTGGCCTGCCCGGGGTGTGACCTGCTGCTCGAAAAACTGACATTGGCTCCAGGTGAAAAACTTATCTGCCCCCGCTGTGGGGAAACCCTTCACACACCTAAAAAAGACTCAATCAATCACAGCCTGGTTCTGGCCCTGACCGGGCTTCTGCTCTTTCCCTACGCGATTTTCATGCCGATTATGACGCTGGATACAATGGGTATAAAAAATACCGGCACAATTTTCGATGGTGTCATTTCAACTTGGAATTCCGGCTATATCTTCGTTGCCCTGATTCTGGCTCTGACCAGTATCATCTTCCCGTTAATTAAATTTATGCTTCTCTTCTGCATCAGCCTGAACCTTAAACTCAACCGTACTCCATATTACCTGATATCTTTTATGCGAACCTATATTCATCTGGATGAATGGGGAATGCTTGAGGTCTTTATGATCGGCATATTGGTAACTATTATAAAAATGCATCACATGGCTAACATTCACTATAACGTAGGTTTTTTCTGCTTTGTCGCTCTTATGATGGTTGCCTTGGGCTCATCTTTGATGCTGGATAAAGAGGAATTCTGGTTTGCAATTGAGCAGGGAGAAAGTTAGAAGATGCCTGCCTTAAGCGCAGCTGCAACTGCCCGTGACGCCAATCTGGCTCTCTGTCACGACTGCCACAAGCTTGTAGCTTTGCCGCAAACAGGCAACTCCCACAATCTCTGTCCCCGTTGCGGCGCCGGCCTCCATTTTCGCAAACCCGCTAGCCTCAACCGAACCTGGGCCCTGGTCATTACCGCTTTAACCCTTACTTTCCCGGCAAATATCCTGCCCATTATGAATGTCAATTTTCTCGGTGGCTCTGATGCCTCAACGATTATGGATGGCATTATCTACTTCTTTCAGGAAGGCTCCTACGGTATCGGCCTGGTTATCCTGACCGCAAGTATTCTCGTACCCTGTTTCAAGATTGTCGGCCTGATTCTGATTCTTCTCTCCATTCATTTTCGCTGGAAATCATGGCTGCGTCACAAAGCCCTGCTGTTTCGCATCATCGAATTCATCGGCCGCTGGTCGATGCTTGATATTTTTGTTATTTCGCTCCTGCAGGTTCTGGTGAATTTCACCAATATCAGCTCCATCAGTGCCGACTCCGCCGCCCCCTATTTTGTCGGAGTTGTGTTAAGTACCATGTTTGCAGCTATAACATTCGACCCCAGGCTGCTCTGGGATGCATAAAATATTTCTCTCTATAAATACAATAAGGTAATGCATCATGGAAACCCCGGTAATCAAAAAGAAAAAAGGGATCTCACCCATCTGGATTTTACCCATAATCGCCCTGATGATCGGCGGCTGGCTGCTCTATGAAAGCTACAAAAATGCCGGCGTCGATATTGTTGTCCATTTCCCCGATGCTGAAGGTATTTCCATAGGCAAGTCCGAAGTAATCTACAAAGGTATATCCATCGGCGTAGTCCGTGATATTACTGTCGACCCTACGGTTGACAGTGTCTCTCTGCAGATTGAAATCAAGAAGGTCGCAGAATCGGGACTAGTGAAAGATAGCAAATTCTGGATAGTTAAACCCGAAGTCTCGGCCGGTAAAATCAGAGGTCTCGAAACCCTGCTGTCCGGCAGCTACATCGCTGTCCAGCGTGGAGTTTCCGAGGAACCATGTGCTGAATTTACCGGGCTGACGGAACCACCCCCGATCCCGGCTGACGCCCCGGGCCTGCACATCAAATTAACCGCAGACAATCTTGGCTCAATTCAACGCGGCACCATGCTCTACTACAAAAATATTCAGATTGGCTCAGTCCAGAGTTACAAACTCAATGAATCTGGTGCTGGAGTCATTATTGATGCCTACATAGAACCACAGCATAAACACCTTATCAAAACCAAAACCCGATTCTGGAACAGCAGCGGCATCAATTTCAAAGGGGGTCTTTCCGGCTTCAAGTTCAGGATGGAAAGTATGGCATCCTTGATTTACGGTGGCATCAGTCTCTACACTCCGAGTTTTCAGATTGATAGCCCCTTAGCGCAGAATGAACGGACATTCCATCTTTACAATGATTATGACGATGCTGAATTCGGCCTTAATATGACTCTGCACTTACCAACCGCTCAGGGAATTGAGGCCGAAGTAACCAAGGTCATGTATCGCGGTTTTGAAGCCGGGATCGTCACTGACATTGACTTTGATGAAGATAATCATATCGTCACAGCCCATATAAGCATTAACCCCAAAGCAGAATTCATCCTGCGTGAAGGCACCCGGTTCTGGGTGGTGGAACCTGAAGTATCAATCAACCGGGTTCGCAATCTAGACACCCTGATCAAGGGAGTATATATCGCTTTTGAACCCGGGGACGGCAATTATAAAGACTATTTTAATGTTCAAAAAGCCCCGTTCACCGACAAAATACTGCCTGAAGGCAAAACCTTCACCATCACAACCGGCAACTCAAGTTCAATTCAGATTGCGGCACCGGTACTCTACCGCAAGTTAAAAGTCGGAGAAATAACCGATTTCCATCTGCGGGCGGACGGCAACAAAATCCGCGGTGAAATATTAATTTATAAAAAATATGCTCATCTGGTGCGAAGCAATTCAGTATTCTGGAAAGTCGGCGGCATCAAAATCAAAGCCAATCTGAACGGGGTGGATATCGAAAGCGGCACGCTGGACACCCTGCTGACCGGGGGCTTAAGTTTCACAAACCCACAGAATGACGCCCCAACAGAGATTGCCTCTGAATTGCTGAACTTCTCCGTCTACAACAGTCTCGAGGAAGCGAAGCTCCAGGTTCCGGCCCTGCAGAAACTCGGCATAAATATTCAGCTAAAAACCGACAGTGCCAAAGATTTTTCCGTAGGTTCACCGGTTCTCTATAAATACATTGAAGTCGGCGAAGTTACCGGATTTGCCTTGGGAAATGGTGGAGAAAATGTGCTGATTGACATCTTCATCTCACAAAAATACGCCCACTTGCTGCGACCAACAAGTCTCTTTTACAATGTCAGTAACATCCTTATAAAAGGCGATCTTTCCGGCATCAAAATTAAAACCGGCACCTTAAAAAGTATGCTCGCCGGCGGCATTGCTTTTTTCACTCCAGAATCTGCCAAATCTGACAAAAGTAAAATCAGCGAAAACCAGCAATACATCCTTTACGATGACCTTGCAGATGCCCAAAATATTGACAAACAACTCATCTCCATCACATTTTCTGACCCTGACGGACTTAAAGAGGAACTCAAGGTACGTTATCACGGGATTATTATCGGTACTATTGCCAAGCTTGATTTTAATGCTGCAATGGATGCGGTTATCTGCCAGGTTTTAATTGAGAAGCCAGCCAGCAAACTCTTCACCTCTGACGCCAGAATCTGGCTCGTCAAGCCAGAAGTCAGCCTGTCCGGGATTAACAACCTGGATACGGTAATCAGCGGCCCTTATATTACGATAAGGCCCGGCACCGGCAATCTGACGGATCATTTCACTGCCTATAATCAACCACCCCCACTCACCATCACTGAAACGGGCCTTAACCTAATTCTTGAAGCAAACCGTCTCGGCTCACTTAAAAAAGGTTCTCCACTCTACTATCGTCAAGTTGAAGTTGGCCAGGTAACCGGATTCGAATTGGCTCCAACTGCACAGAAGGTCTGGATCCATATAAACATTAAACCGCCCTACAATCGCCTGATATACAGCAACACAAAGTTCTGGAACAGCAGCGGCATCCGCGTTGATGCCGGACTATTCTCAGGTGTGCAGATTGCAACCGAGTCCGTCGAAGCTCTGGTCGCCGGCGGCATCAGCATGGCCACCCCGGAAGCTGATGAAATGGGCGAAAAAGCCCTCCAAAACCAGCACTTCAGCCT
>JAOZKP010000404.1 GCA_029935295.1 bacterium
TAGTCTGGATAAATCGAACAACCCCCAGACAAAACTCTTTTGGGTCATTTTTTGAAACAATCACACACGGTAGATAGTGTGTAATGGTTGCGTGATTTATGCGGGTAATTCGAAGCGCTCTATTCAGCATCCGATCAACGAACCTTTGTTCGATTGGTTTCCTATCAAGGATAAAGAATTGTGCAAACGTATCACGAATCGATTGGTTTAGCTCTGATTCATCAATATCGCACCGATGAATTTCATTACTTTTTGATTTCAGTAGCCGACGTGTCAGTGCGTGGAATCGCTCGGAAGACTCACAACTAATATGAAACAAACCAAATCCCGGCTCGGGCAAGTTGATGTGATGGAATTTATCCTCAGGATGATTTTCAAGGTGGGCTTTGTAATCTTCGAAATCCATTATTGAGAAGTTTAGTACATCATCAAAAATAAACTGTACATCTTCCTCATCAGGCTTCTTTTTCTGTTTTTGTTTTTCTTTTGTCAATATGGCTACACCTGTAAAACCGTCAAAGATTGGAGTAAACCTCTATTCAAAAATTCTATTCGAAGGCAAGAATGCGCATCCAATTGTTCCGCAATTAACCCTAAAAAACCACGCTCTATCCACAGATTCGAAATTTCATTTGCCTACTGCTTGTTTAACAATGGCTCCAGCCAACTGAATCCGGGTGGTTTGAATGTCATTCACCCGGGCTTTGAGGATATCGCAAAAAATCATCAGTTCATCAACTTTGGCAACGATGCGCAATTGTTCGGCGAATGGTGGTACCGGAACAGGCATTTTTCTTAGCCCTGTCAGTGGAACTGTTTTCTGAGCGATACCAGTAGCAATCTTTGTCGCGTAATCGAAGGCATACTTTGAACCTAGCACTAACAATAAATATTTTCTTGGTGTTGAAATGGTAGATTTAAAGATTGCTACGTGTCGTTGAACGCAAAAACATTTGGATGAATCTATAAGTATCGGAATGCCATAAGATCCTGTAACCGTATAAAGAAGATCACTCTCAACAGGCTTGCGTGCCCAGTCTAAACTCTGGTAATAATCTTCAGGTACATATTTACAATCATCAAATATTAATTTCCCAGTATTTAAGTTTCCAATAACCAAAAACGGCACCCCTCTATCTGATTTTGGTGGCGCTTGATGATCACCATCAGTAACTAATGCCAGTAACCCTGACAAACCCTTCAACTCCCACCCTCTCGGCAAATCAAAGGATTGTGCATCCTCATCTATCTCAGACAAAGGTTTCTGTTTTTTGATTTTACCTTCTTTGACTAATCGGTCTTTTTCTTTGGCGATTTTTTCCAGCAGAACGCTGGCGGGTTCGTCGGTGGGGTTTTGGGGGACGAGTTTGCCCATGACGGCGAGTTGGAGGATGGTTTGTTTGAGTTGGTCGATGCTCTGTTCGGTCGTGAAGAGGATATCAAAGTTGTTGGCGATGCGTTGCCAGGCCTTGACAAATTCTTCTTGGTCGGTGGCATTAGTGAGCGTGGTGAGCAGGGTTTCCAGTAAGGCTTGGTGAGTGGCGTTGCTGTCGGTTTGTTGCTGTTCCAGTTGGTCGCAGAGGATCATCATTTCATCGACTTTGGCGACGACACGCTGTTGTTCGGCTTCGGAAACTATTGGAAATAACGCAAGTCGAGCTTTCTCTGTCCCCATCCGAGGAAGATTCATTCCATGAGTTGACTCATTTGCATACCGAATAAAGCAAGGCGACTTCATAACCAGCCTTAAGTATTGTGGCCTAATACTGCAATAACCTCTGAGAGGTATCATCTCAGTTGTACAAACCCCTCGCTCATCAGCTACGATAACTTTATCCAAGTATGGTCGTAATTTTCCGTAAATCACATCTTTTGCACAAAAGCGATTTTTTGAACTCCTAAACTGTCTATCGGCAAATTTCACTTTTTGTAAAAGTTTTGATGTTTCTTTTTCAACATCCTCTAATTCTAATACCCAAGTATCCTCGTCCACTTCATCAGACTCAGCTTTTTCTGAAATACCATAATTTGTGACATCGCCAAGTCTCGTCCACTCCCACCCCATAGGCAACTCAAACGGCTTTTCATCCTCACTAATCTCCGGCAATTTCTTCTGTTTTTTGATTTTCCCTTCTTTAATCAGCCGGGCTTTCTCTTGGGCGATTTTTTCCAGGAGGACGCTGGCGGGTTCATCGTTAGGGTCTTGGGGGACGAGTTTGCCCCGGACGGCGAGTTCTAAAATTAGTTCGCGAAGCTTTTTGATGCCGTGTGGGCTTTGATTTGATTTTTTGCCCCGGCCGCGGCCGCCTTTGCTTTTTGGGGTTTGAGCGGCGGTCCATATATCAAGATGTTCGGTTAGCAGGTTTACCATTTCTAATTTGCGCCCCCGCCGTTCAGAGCCTCGGCCAGGATGGATTTGAGTTGGTCGCGGAGGTCGGAGATTTCTTTTTGCTGTTTAGCATATTTCTCCAGAAGTTCGTCGGGGTCGTGGTTGATCTGTTCGCCGACATGCGGGTTTTTGATATCGAGGT
>JAOZKP010000405.1 GCA_029935295.1 bacterium
ATATCGGCTTTAGCCTTTTTATTGTCGGCTTCTGCGGTATGGCCCTTTTTTCACCGCTGCCGCCGGGGGGGAATCTTGCCTCATCGGTCTGGTCGACGGTTAACAAATGGGAGCTGGTGGCCCTGCCGCTCTTTATCTTGATGGGGGAGATTCTTTTTCATTCCGGGATCTCCGAAAAATTGTTCAAAGGCCTAGTCCCCTGGCTCTACCGCCTGCCGGGCGGACTTTTGCTGATGAATATCGTCGCCTGCACCTTTTTTGCTGCGGTTTCCGGCTCCAGTGCTGCGACCACGGCAACGGTTGGACGTATTACGCTGGCGGAATTTAAAAAACTTGGCTACGATGAGAAGTTGGCCATCGGTTCCCTCGCCGGGGCCGGGACGCTGGGGTTTCTGATTCCGCCGAGTCTGATTATGATCGTCTATGCGATTCTCGCTGAAGTCTCAATTGGCAAGATGTTCATTGCCGGGATTCTCCCGGGATTTCTTTTAGCTTCAATCTATATTCTCTATATCGTTTATCGCGGTTTGCGCGACCCTTCAATCGCGCCGCGGATGCAGGAGAGCTACAGCTGGCCCGAACGTCTGACCGCGCTTAAAGATCTCTTGCCGGTGATTATCCTGATCCTGATGGTCTTAGGCAGTATCTACGCCGGTTTCGCTACCCCGACCGAAGCCGCCGCCCTTGGGGTTTTAGGGGCTGCGGTCTTTGCCTTTCTCAATCGACGACTTAATCTAAAGGGTCTCTTTACCTGCCTGTTGGCGGCGGTGAAAACCACGTCGATGATTTGTCTGATCGTGATGGGTGCAAGTTACCTCTCCCGGGTGATGGGTTTTTTGGGAATTCCCGCCGCCCTGACCCAGGCGATTGTTGACCTCAAACTCTCACCCTATGTTCTGATGTTGGTTTTAGGGTTGGTCTATGTTGTTTTAGGCTGTATTCTCGATGGTTTTTCAATCGTGGTTATGACCTTGCCGATTGCTCTGCCGATGGCGGTAGCTTCCGGCTTTGATCCGATCTGGTTCGGGATTTATCTTATCCTGATGGTTGAACTAAGTCAGATCACGCCGCCGGTCGGCTTTAATCTCTTTGTCATTCAGGGCCTGACCGATAAATCGATCGGCGAGATTGCCGTCTACGCCCTGCCCTTCTTTTTTCTGATGGTTTTAACCACGGTTATTATTACCGTCTTTCCCGAAATCGTACTTTACCTGCCGCGTTTGATGAGTGGTTGATTTTGATAAAGCCCTTGACATTTAGTCTAACGCATTATACTTAATAAATCTAATTTAGACTAATGCATTATCTTTGATTCGGGAATAAGAGGGTGGGTCATGAAAAATATTTTACAGAATGCCAAAAGACTCTCCCTGCTTAAAACAAATCAGGCTCTTCCCGAGTATAAAAGATTTTTGTTTCAGGAGGTTTCTGTTTCTACGGGCCGGATAACCGGAATCTATGGCTCCAGAGGGGTCGGCAAGACAACCCTGCTGCTTCAGGTTTTACAGGCTCTGCCGTTAAAAAGTGAAACGAAACTCTATATATCCTGCGATCATCCGGCGTTTAAAGGGATTTCCCTGTTTGATTTTGTTGATGAGTTCAGCAAGCGGGGCGGTGAGCTGATCATTATTGATGAGATTCATGAAGCTGAGGATTTTCAGGCGCAGCTTAAATCAGTTTACGATTTTCTTGACGTTAAGGTGTTTTTCTCCGGTTCGTCCGCCATTAAAATTACCAATCCCGACTTTGCCAGACGCTATTCGATGTATCATCTGCCGGTTCTCTCTTTTCGTGAGTTTCTCGAAATTTCTCAGGATATAACCCTTAAAAGCTATAATCTGGAGACGATTTTGTCAGGTCATGAAAGAGTCGTCCATGAGATTTTTGCCGGCTTGCGCGAAAAGAAAATACTTAAGTTCTTTGACCAGTTTTTAAGTGTTGGCATCTATCCTTTCTATTTCGAAGATAAAACCAGGTATCTCGATCGTATAGTTGAAACCATGAACACGGTTCTTGCTACTGATTTGGGCCAACTCTTTAATATCCAGGCGGAAAAGATTTCCACCCTGAAAAAACTGCTCTTGACAATTTGTGTTTCCAAGCCGTTGGAGCTTTCAATTGACAAACTTGCTTCTAGGGTTGGCATAACCAAATCAACCCTCTATAAATATATCGATTATCTGGCTAAAGCCGAACTTGTGCTCCATATAAGTCACGAGGCCAAACGCTTCAAATCGATCAGAAAGCCGGATAAATTATATCTGGCCAATACCAACCTCTTCAATGCCCTCTGTCTCAAGCATGAAAAAGGAACCTTGCGAGAGGCCTTTTTTGCGAGTATGGTCGGCCCATGTCATAGTCTGCATTACCTTGATCGTGGAGACTTTCTCCTGGACGAAAAGTACGTATTTGAAATCGGTGGCAGAAACAAGAGCTTTAACCAAATTGCCAATTTTCCAGAAGCGTTTGTGGCTGCCGATGATATCGAAACTGGCCTCGGCAATAAAATACCGCTCTGGCTCTTCGG
>JAOZKP010000406.1 GCA_029935295.1 bacterium
TTTGCTGGATTTAAAAAAGAAGATAAACTTATAGTTTTTGGTGAAGAGGGTGGTCTTTCTGACGAAGTTACGCTGGCTGAGCTCCTCAGTGAAGTCGGTTATAAGACGGCAGTCTTCGGGAAATGGCACCTGGGTAAGAGTACGAGCCAACAGCCGCAGAATAAGGGTTTTGATGAATCAATAGTTATGTACGACGGAAGTCCGAAGATTTTCCTGTCGGCTGATTACAAAGATAAACTGCCGGAGGTCTATTTCGACCCGGACGTGAAAGCCCTGATAAGGAAGGTTATTAAAAAAGGCGGTGGCGGGTTAATGAAGGCCAGCAAGGGAGAAAAGGCTAAGTTGGAGCTCGCAATTAATTGGGATAACGTGGCTACTCTTGATCAGAGATTTGCTGACTATTCGATCGATTTTATCAATAGAATGGCTAAACAGGACGATCCCTTCTTTCTTTTTCACAGCTTTACTAAAGTTCATGAGCCGAGCCTGCCTTCAAAAGAATTTGAAGGCAAGTCTCCGGCGAGGCAGGTCTTTCAGGATTCTTTGATGGAAGTAGATGCCATCGTTGATAGAATTATCAGTACTCTTAAGGCGAACAAGCTCGAAGAGAATACGCTGGTTCTCCTGCTTTCCGATAACGGGCCTGATGAAGATAAATGTCCCGATATGGGGCATACTCCTTTCCGTGGGGCCAAGGGTGGTACTTGGGACGGCGGCGTGCGTGTGCCGGCAATTTTCTGGTGGCCCGGGATGATCGAACCGATGCGTTCATCTGATGGGCTCTTCGATTTTACCGATATTTTTAACACCATACTTACTATCGCCGGAGCTCAAGATAAGATTCCGACTGATCGTTATATTGATGGGGTTGATCAAACCTCTTTCCTCTTGACTGATAACGGTGAATCAAACCGCAATGCCGTTTTTATGTATATGCTTAAATACCTGAGCGCAGTCAGATGGCGGGAGTGGAAAAAACAACTATGGGTTGCTGTTATTGGCGATGGTACCTACGCCGGTGGTATTGGTATGAAAACCGATTCAAGGATTGTGAGGACGCCCGGTCAAAATATTATGAACCTCTATATTGATAATAAAGAACGAATTTCTATAGGTGCAAAGAAGTCCTGGACAATGCCGTTTTTTGGCAGAATAATCAAAAATCACCGGAAGTCTCTGGTTCTATATCCGCCCAAAAAGAAAGTTCTTACTATGCCGTAAAGTTAGAAAATGAAATAGATGAAGAGTAAAAATAGCAAAAAATTATGCAAGAAAGGGATTTAAAATGAAACTTGGAATGTTCAGCCGGCTGACGCTTGTTCCTTTAATGTTGGTGTTGTTCAGTTCTGCAGCTTTCGCTTCGAGTCTGAAACTTACAAAAGATGCAAAGAATTTGGAAGCCTACATTTCCCACCCGGCGCAATTGGCTGCCGCCAGGGAGAAGCTGGCCAAACTTGAGACCAAAACCGGCAAAAAGCCGAATGTTGTTATCCTGCTGGTCGATGATATGGGCTGGGGGGACCCCGGGGTTTATGGCGGTGGCTCTGCGATTGGGGCGCCGACACCGGTTATGGATCGTCTGGCTTATAGTGGATTGAAACTAACCTCAGCCTACTCTCAGCCGACCTGTACCCCCTCTAGGGCTTCGCTTTTAACCGGGAGACTGCCGATTCGCCACGGGCTTTATCGCCCTCCGATTTTTGGCGAAAAGGGTGGTATTTCAGATGAAATCACCCTGGCTTCATTGCTTAGTGATGTCGGCTATAAGACGGCGGTCTTCGGAAAATGGCACTTAGGCGCGGCTGAAGATCAGCAGCCCCAGAACAAGGGTTTTGACGAATCCATCATTATGGACCAAGGGAGCCCGAAATTTTATGTGGTTACCGATTACAAAGAGAAACTACCGGCGATCTACTTCGATCCGGAACTGAAAGCTTTTTTCAAAAATGTTACAAAACAGAGACCCGGGTTGATGAAAGCCGACAAGGGCGAAAAAGCTGAGCTGGTTTCAGAGATAAATTGGGATACGATTCCGACTCTCGATCAGAAATTTGCCGACTATTCGATCGATTTTATCAATAGGATGGCCAAACAAGGTGACCCATTCTTTCTTTTTCACTGTTTTACCAAAGTTCATGAACCCAGCGCTCCTTCAAAAGAGTTCGAAGGCAAATCGCCGGCAAAACAGCCTTTTCAGGACTCCTTGATGGAGGTGGACGCCATCATCGACAGAATTATCGGTTCTCTTAAGGAAAACAATCTGGAAGAGAATACTCTGGTCATCCTGCTTTCCGATAATGGACCTGATGAAGATCAGTTCCCCGATATGGGGCACACTCCTTTCCGCGGTGCCAAGGGTTCCACCTGGGACGGTGGCGTGCGCGTGCCGGCCATTCTCTGGTGGCCTGGAATGATTGAACCAATGCAGACTTCAGACGGTTTGTTTGATTTTACCGACATTTTTAACACTGTACTTTCAATTGCAGGAGCCAAGGATAAGCTTCCGACCGATCGTTATAT
>JAOZKP010000124.1 GCA_029935295.1 bacterium
ATTTGAGTCCAACGCCGCAATCGGGCAAAAAGGCAATTTTTAGAGGCGCCCATAAGACGTTTCACTATTGAACGTCTTTAAGGTTCACCACACCACATCATGTGGATTTTCATTACAACTTTACTATACGGATCTAAATATCACAGGAATAAAAAAAACTGCTTCCAGCCTGTGATCTGAAAGCAGTTTTCAAATTACTTTAAAACATTAACTCTCGGTACAATTCTGTAAAGGTAACCGTAAATCCGACCGCGCTCTTTTAGCGACGCAAGCCCAGGCTGCCAATAACATCTTTGTAGCGTTTAAACTCTTTATTTTTCAGGTATTCGAGCAGGCGCCGTCTCTGGCCAACCAGTTTTAACAGACCACGACGTGAATGGAAATCGTGTTTATGCTCCTTAAAATGATCAGTCAAGTAAGTAATTCTCTCACTCAGCAGAGCAATTTGAACTTCCGGGGAACCGGTATCACTTTCGTGGAGCCTGTATTTTTCAATAATATCATTTTTCTGACCACATGCAAACGCCATTGGAACTCTTCTCCTTTTTTGCTGATTTATTATTTTTTATATAAAATTAAGCTTTTTCAAGTTTTCTTAGCCGGCTTTTCACTTACCGGAAAACAAGGACGGCGATCCTACCATAAAATAGTCGCCTTGTAAAGCTATTGTTTCAACTGGAAGTCGCAGAGATCAATACCCGGCTCATGCGCAGAGATTTGCCATCGACTGTGCCAGTGCCGGAATCGTACAAACGCGCCAGAGCCAACAGGTTGTCAACAGCATCAATCAGTAAAATCTCAATATCGGTGCCGATCTCTGTTAAAACGGCAGCATCTAAATCCGACAATTCAGCCAAATCCAGAGCCATCCCGTGCGCAATTTTATTTTTAAGCTTTTCATCTGAAATCTGCAGCCGGGGCAGATGCGCCAAAACTGCAAACGGCGACATCAGCGGCGTTTTACCGCCGGCGGCAACCATATCTTCCAACTCTGCTAGAGTAATGGCCTGATCCAGATTAAAGCTACCGCTCGCTTCGCGCCGCAGTGACCAGATACGCCCGCCGCAACCTAAATCACGACCAACATCCGCTGCCAGGGATCTGACATAGGTGCCCCGGGAACAGACTACCCGAAATTCAACCAGCGGCGGTTTATAGGAAAGTAAAGTAAACGAATCTATCTCAATATCACGTTCCGGCGGTTTAACCTCAACCCCGGCCCGGGCATAAGCGTATAATGGTTTACCTTTTTGTTTTATCGCCGAATAGACCGGCGCAACCTGGGTTATCCGGCCAACGTAAGCGGCAAACACTGCCGCAATTTTTTCTTCTGAAAAATCTAGCGACCCTGAATGCCGGGCAACAACCTCGCCATCCCGATCCAGAGTATCACTTTCAACCCCGAGTTCAATCTCACCGCTGTAGATTTTGCGACTCTCATCCAGGTATTGAATCAACCGGGTCGCCCGGTTCAAGGCAATCGGCAAAACTCCGGTTGCCAAAGGATCAAGGGTGCCGGTATGACCGACCTTACGGCAACCAAGCAGGCGTTTAATCTTGCCAACGACCCGCTGTGAAGTCAATCCTTCAGGTTTATCGATAACCAGAAAACCAAAGTCAGTCATTAGACTCAAGTTTCTTAAGCTCAGTATCCACCAGAGCAAAGATCTTTTCAATCAGCTCTTCAAGCTTTCCCTGCAGCCGACAGCCGGCAGCGTTATGATGACCGCCGCCGCCAAAATCTGTAACTAAAGCCGCAACATTGACCAGGCCCCGGGAACGGAAGCTGAATTTATAGTCATCCGGGCCGATCTCGCGGGCCATAAAAGCGACCTCAACCCCGGCAATCGAACGGGGATAATTGATCAAGCCGTCAGTATATTCGCCATCAGTCCCGGTTGCTGCAAACATCGCTTCTGTAACCCAGACCGCCGCCGCCCGTTTTGACCCGGCAATCTGCAGGGTTTCCAGAACCAGCGCCGTCAGTTTAAGACGCTCAACCGGCTGACTTTCGTAAACCTGTTGCGTGATTTCCCAGGGCTCAACCCCGCGAGCGACAAGATCGCCGGCTACGGCAAAAGAGCTGGGCGTCGCATTTGAATAACGGAAAGAACCGGTGTCGGTAAGGATTGCGGTATAAAGATTGGCGGCAACATTGAGACCAAAACCGGGCTCTAAAACCACTGCCAGTTCATAGATCAATTCGCCGGTGGCACAGGCATCAGAATAAATCAGATTGATATCGGCCGCCGGATCAGCGGTAAGATGATGATCGATACACAATGAGCGTTTGTAACCGTTCCAGTCCAAAAGTTCATCGCCGGCTCGGGCAAACTCACTGCAGTCTAAAAGGCAGAGCAGATCACATTCATCCGGCAAACGGTTGACTACCTGATCAGCTCCGGGCAGAAATTTGTAGCTGTAAGGCACAGTGTCACGATTATAAACTATAACATCTTTGCCTAAGTTGCGTAGAATAAGCGCCAACCCCAGAGATGATCCCAAGGCATCACCGTCAGGATCGATATGGCTGGCAATCACCACTGTCCGGGCCGATTCTATGGCCATTAAAGCAAGCGCTCTGACCCCGGGTTCAAGCAGGCCCATCTAGCTACTCCTCTTCCTTATGAATCTTACTGAAGAGGCCCTCTATATGTTCACCTTTGAGGGTGGTATTGTCGTAACGAAAGTGAAGCTCCGGAATCCGCTTAAGATGAAGGCGACGCCCCATCTCCCGCCGCATATAGCTGGCCGTACTTTTTAAACCTGAAAACGTATTTTCACGCTCTTCATCACTACCGTAGACCGTAAAAAAAACCGTCGCGTGGCTTAAGTCAGGAGCAACTTCAACATCCAGGACTGTAACAAAACCGATCCGCGGATCTTTAATCTCCTTAATCAGCATATTCGAGATCTCACCGCGCAGCTGATCCCCGATGCGCTGACAGCGCTGACTCCGTTCTTTCATAAAAAATACCGGCAGAACCCGCCAATTAAAGCGTGGCTGCGACCTCTTCCATAACAAAAGCTTCGATGACATCACCGGCTTTTATATCGTTGTAATTTTCAATCCCGATACCACATTCAAAACCGGAGGCAACCTCTTTGGCATCGTCCTTAAAGCGTTTAAGGGAGGAAATTTTACCCTCGACAATAACCACATTATCACGCAGAAGGCGAATGTCAGCATTACGTTTGACCTTGCCATCAATTACGCGGCAACCGGCAATCGTCCCGACCTTGGAAACATTAAAGGCCTCACGAACTTCAGCCCGACCGAGGTAGACTTCACGCACATCCGGAGCCAGAAGTCCTTCCATCGCCTTTTTCAGATCATCCAGAAGATCGTAAATTACTGTATAGAGGCGAATATCGACATTCTCTTGCTCTGCCAGATGCTGGGCCTTAAGATCCGGGCGCACATTGAAAGCAACAATGATTGCCTGGGAAGCGGCGGCCAGCATAACGTCGGCCTCTTTAACTCCGCCCACAGCGGCATGTACAACTTCGACCTTAACCTTGGCTGTGGCCTGTTTTTTCAAGGATTCACTAACCGCTTCAACCGAGCCCTGAACATCGCCCTTAACAATAACATTAAGCTGTTCAACTGTACCCTCTTCCATCTGATCAAAAAGATCTTCAAGAGAGATTTTACTGGTTTTCGAAATATCCCGCTCACGCGCTTTATGCTGACGGTTTGAAGTAAGTTCTTTCGCCTGTTTTTCTGATTTAACGACATTGAAATCATCACCGGCGGAAGGTACTCCGCTCAAGCCTAAAATCTCAACCGGAATTGAGGGACCGGCACTTTCAATCTGCTGACCACGATCGTCAAGCAATGCCCGAGCCCTACCGCTGTAGAGACCGGCAACGACAAAGTCGCCTGCCTTAACCGTGCCCTCCTGCACCAGAACTGTGGCAATAGGACCTTTACCCCGATCAAGACGGGATTCGAGAACCACCCCGCTTGCAACTTTGTCGGGATTGGCGGTAATCTCCATCATCTCGGCCTGCAGCAGAATCATCTCCAGAAGTGTATCCAGATTACGCTGCTCTTTGGCTGAAACCTCAACAAAAATAGTATCGCCACCCCAATCCTCAGATAGCAGGCCATGTTCGCTCAACTGACGCCGGACTTCATCCGGACGGGCGTTATCTTTATCAATCTTATTAATCGCGACAATAATCGGAACTTCCGCGGCCCGGGCATGGTTAATCGATTCAATCGTTGTCGGCATCACGCCATCATCGGCAGCAACTACCAAAATAACGATATCAGTAACTCCGGCCCCGCGAGAACGCATCGACGTGAAAGCTTCATGTCCCGGGGTATCAACAAAGGAGATATCACCTTTCTCCAGTGAAACCATATAGGCACCGATATGCTGGGTAATCCCGCCGGCTTCACCCTCAGCAACCTGGGCTTCACGAATAGCATCCAGAAGTGAGGTTTTACCATGATCAACATGACCCATAATGGTTACTACCGGAGGCCGGCTAACCAACTCTTCCGGTTTATCTTCAATCCGCTCAAGAGCCAGTTCTTCATCAAAAGCCACATTCTCAACCGTATGTCCGTACTCTTCGGCAACCAGAACCGCAGTATCATAATCAATCATCTGATTGATAGTCACCATACTGCCCATACCCATGAGTTTGGCAATCACTTCACCGGATTTGACTCCCATCTTCTTAGCAAGTTCACCGACCGTAATCGCATCCGTGATCTTGACAATACGTTTGATCATCTTAGGCATGGTAATCTCAGTTTTCTGACCGCCCTTCTTCCTGCTGCCGCGGCCCTTTCGGCCTTTCCCTCGACCATCAGAGAAGTTGAAATCTTTTATAACTGAGCGGCGTGAACCCTTACGTGTACGCTTATTTGCATCATTGAAACCTTTGTCAGCTTCAGGTGTAGCATCTTTTTTACGCGATTTACGCCCTTTTTTGGAACTATCAGCCGGAGCATCCTGTGCCGCCGGCATCGGCGCGGCGGCGGGTTTGGTTCCACCCGGCACGGGCTCAACGCCTTTTTTCTTGGCTTTAGGACGCGGCGGACGGCTGCCGGGACGAGTCCCTAAATCACTCAAAGCCACCCGGCCGATAACCCGGGCACCGCGTTCATCTTTGCCACCTTTCTTCTTTTTCACGGCAGCGGTATTTTTTTCTTCACCATTTTCAGCATCTGCGGTGACTGCACCGGCATCCGCAATCGGGAGACCTTCGGCTGATTCGCCCGCAACTTCAGGCTCAGATTCGCTTCCAGAATCAGCCGGCGCACCAGCATCTTCAGGAGTCGACACAACCGCATCTGCGATCTCATCTGATTCCACAACTGTAGATTCTGATTCCGGCTCAACCACTTCCGTTGCGACCTCAGATGCATCACTCTCTGCAACTACGGTTTCTGCAACCGGTTCAGCCTCCGGAGCCGTGTCAGCAACGGTTTCGACACTATCTTCCGGTGTTTCTGTAACTCCAGTATCTACCGCAGCCAAAGCATCATCCACCTCGACACTTGCCGGAGCTTCTGAAGATTCAGCTTCAGAGATGTCAGCAACAGCCTCCTCGACAATTTCAGGAGCAGCCGGTTTAACCACTTTGCGCCGCCGCCGCCGAACTGAAGAGCCCACCCGTTTTTCAACCACATCAGGACCTTGATGCTGTGTGCACCAGGCTTTGACCCGGCCAACATCTTCGTCACTTAAAGGACTGAATTTAGTACTGACTTCAATCTCCAAGCTCTCAAGTATCGTAATAAGC
This sequence comes from bacterium, assembly GCA_029935295.1. Lineage (GTDB taxonomy): Bacteria > Desulfobacterota > Anaeroferrophillalia > Anaeroferrophillales > Tharpellaceae > Tharpella. Next base: position 5,764 of record JAOZKP010000124.1, read on the forward strand.
TCGGTCTCTTTCAATTTCAAGACCCGTGACAACTCATAAACTTTAGTTTTCTTTTTTTCCCGCAGAATCAAGGTTGCTTACTCCCTAACTTAAATCTGTTATTTTTCACACTCAACTTGCAAACGTTCACAGCTCTCCCGATCCAGGGCCTCAGCCCCAAACGGCAAACGGCCAAATCGACGCTTACCGGTGAGAAAACTAGTTAAACATTCTCCGTTTCGACAAATATAGTAACCCCGGCCCGGAGACCGAAATCGATAATCATAATAGAGTTTACCATCATCTGCAACCAGACGGCAAAGACTCTCTTTTGCTAACCTCCGGCGACAGACCAGACAGGTTCGCAATGGAACTTTTGCAGACTTATTCTTTAACATCCACAGGATCTTCCGGTTCTACGTCTTCAGCAACCGGCTTCTCCTCCTCTGGCACAACCAGATCAGCTTCAGTCACCGCCGAATCAGCATCCACTTCCGCTTCAGCCGCTTCAGCTGTTTCACTCTCCGAATCTGTATCTGGGTTCTCCTCCGGCGCAGATTCTGAAGTTTCCAGCTCGTCACCAACCACAGTTTCAGGTTCAGCTTCTGGTTCAACCACCGGATTCTCAGCCGCCTCTTTGCGGGCATGGAAAACCTCGACCGCACGTTCAATCAGAACCTCGGGATCAACCCCCTCGGTGCCGATGATATCACCCAGCTCGGCAATCGTACTTCCGGCAATGTCTTCGAGTTTACGAAAGCCGTTATCGTAGAGCAACTCCATTGCCGTATTATTAAACCCTTCAAGGTCAGCAAAGGGCGAAAAGAGTTTATCAAAATCGTCGGCCACCCGGGATGCCGATTTGACATCAAGTTTCCAGCCGGTCAATTTCGCCGCCAGGCGAACATTGAGACCGCGCCGACCAATCGCCAGAGATAGCTGTTCGTCAAGTACGACAATCTCCATCATATGCCGATCTTCATCAAGAATAATTTTATTAATTTCAGCCGGCGAAATCGCGTTACAAACGTAGCGTACAGGATCTGGATTCCAGCGAATAATATCAATCTTTTCGCCGCGCAGCTCCTGCACTACATTCTGAACCCGCGATCCACGCACACCGACACAGGCACCAACCGGATCGACATCGTGGTCGTTGGTGGTAACTGCAATCTTACCGCGGACACCGGGCTCACGCGTGGCACCCATAATCTTAATCACACCTTCAAAGATCTCGGGCACTTCGACTTCAAAAAGGCGAATCAGAAAACCGGGATGGGAACGCGAAAGAACAATCTTCGGTCCTTTGGCAGTAATTTCAACTTTCAGGAGGTAAGCACGAATCCGCTCACCCTGACGAAAATTCTCCCGCGGGATGGTCTCGGAACGCGGCAAAATCGCCTCAGTCGAACCGAGATTGACAATCAGATTGCCGCGCTCAACCCGCTGAACTGAACCGTTAATTATCTCACCGACTTTTTCGTGATACTCTTCATAGATACTCTCACGCTCAGCTTCGCGAATCTTCTGCATAATGACCTGTTTCGCAGTCTGAGCTGCGATTCGGCCAAAATCATCCGTCTCCAGTTTAAGACCCAGGCTGTCACCAACTTCGACATCCGGATCGATCTCCAGAGCTTCATGCAAAGTAATCTGATAATATGAGTTCTCTACCTCTTCCACCACCTCAACGAACTCGAACAGCTCAATTTCACCAGTCTCGTCATCGTAGGAAGCTTCGATCTCACGGGCGGCACCCAGTTTTTTCTTGGATGCCGTTACCATCGCCGACTCAATTGCCTCAATCAGAATCTCTTTGGGAATATTCTTCTCTTTACTGACCTGATCAAGTATGAAGTTCAAACTTGAGGACATAATCTTAAATATCTCTCCTGAAACCCGGTTCTGCCGGGGTTAAAAATGTTGCTCTAATACCCCGTAAAATCAATTTGGGGTCTAAAAAATATTATGAATGGCTTAATTACGCCATCTCAATTGCCAAATTTATAAACCAGATTGCACCTTGAAGATTCATCCAGAGGCACAATATACTCTTCACCATCAACCGCAACAGTAACCGTCAGCGGTTCGGCCTGCACAGCTTGCAAAACCCCTTTAAATCGTCGCCGGCCATCTAAAGGCTGGACCAGTTTAATCTTTATGGTCTCACCGATGCGGGACTCAAAATCCTGCACCCGCCGCAGGCGGCGGTTAAGTCCGGGAGAGGATATCTCCAGGTTATAACGACCGGCAATCGGATCTTCAACATCAAGCAGGGCACCAAGCATCCGACTGACATGGGTACAGTCATCCAGAGTGACACCACCCTCTTTATCAATAAAGAGTCTTAAAATAGAACCTTCGTCACTCTGACTGAATTCTAAATCAGCCAGCTCATAACCAAGATTCTGCAAAAGATCCTCGGCCAGAACCAAAATCTTTCCCCGGCGATCTTCCGGCAATTCAAGGGTTGCAACCATACTCTTAAAACTACTATAACATGAAAATTGAAACAAAAAAAGTGGGCCCCTGGAAGAGCCCACTTGCAAAAAACCGTCTCCGGCTGAACCAAATTTTCGCAAACGTAGGGCCTACTAGCATCCCCACAGGAAAAAGGCAAGTTTTTTCTAAACAC
>JAOZKP010000407.1 GCA_029935295.1 bacterium
AAATTATAATTTTCTAAAGGGGGTAGATTTAAGGTCTATCCCCTTTACTTTTTTTAAGGCATTGACTAACCTATGTTCATACTATTTGGATTGAACAGTTTAGGTTCTTGGTTTTGGAGGTTCGAAATATGAAAGTACTGGTAGTTGAAGATGAGCAGAAAGTTGCCAATTTTCTGCAGAAGGGTTTGAAAGAGGAGCAGTTTGTTGTCGATGTCGCTTATGACGGCTTGGAGGGTGAAAGCCTGGCTTTAGCGAATGAGTATGACCTGATTCTTCTGGATGTGATGCTGCCCGGTAAGGATGGGGTGGCGATTCTGGAAAATCTGCGGGCTCGTAAAATAGATGTGCCGATCATTATGTTGACGGCTAAAGATATGGTCGTTGACAAGCTTAAAGGTTTTGAAGCTGGGTGTGATGATTATATTCCGAAACCTTTCTCTTTTGAAGAACTACTGGCTCGTATCCGGGCCGTCTTGCGCCGTCACAGTAGCGCCGGCAGTAATGTTTTGAATTTCGCCGATTTGACGCTGGATTTGATTTCGCATAAAGTTATTCGTGGCGGTAAAGAGATTGAATTGACGGCGAAAGAGTATTCTCTGATGGAATACCTGATGCGTAATCCCAACCGGGTTTTGACCCGGACGATGATTACCCAGCATGTTTGGGACTATAATTTTGACAGCTTTACTAATGTTATAGATGTTTATGTTAATTATCTTCGCAACAAGGTTGATCGCGGCTTTCCGCAGAAATTGATTCACACTGTGCGCGGGGTCGGTTATATCCTCAAAGAGGGCGATAAAAAGTGAGACCCGTTGGTATTCGGGGGAAACTGACGGCTTGGTACATCCTTGTTTTCGGGGTTGTCCTGGCCTGCTTTTGCGTCAGTATCTATGTGATGATGGAGAGTAAGCTCTTACACTCGGTCGACCGTCGTTTAAAGACCATGGCCGAGTTGATTTCGAAGACTGAACTCTGTGCTGTACCCAATTTTCTGCCGCCCGATTTTGAACGTCGCTTAAATCGAATTTTTGGTACCCGGCCGGTGGGTAAGTTTGTCCGGGTTTTGGATCTTTCGGGAGAAATCGGTTCGCGGACGGAAAATATTGAAGAGGATAAAATTCCGGTTAATAAAAAACTGGTGCGTGAGGTGGTTACCAAGGGGGAGATAATCTATGAAACTCAATATCCTCTGGGCCCGAAGATCCCGATCAGATTTATCAATTTTCCGGTAAGAAGATTTAACCAGGAAAAGGTTTACGGGGTGGTGCAGGTTGGGACTTCACTGGAATTTGTCCGGGAGTCAATGCGTAACCTTGTGGTTGTTTTTCTTGTTCTCGTGCCGAGCCTGCTTCTTGCAGCCGCTTTGGTTGGTTTTTTTCTGGCGGGTAAGGCTTTTAAGCCAATCCGTGAGATTGCCCGTACGACCCGGCATATTACGGTTAATAACCTGGATGAACGGATTACCGTGCCGGTCGCCCGTGATGATATCGGCCAGCTCGCTTCAACCATTAACGGGATGCTGGACCGCCTCTCCCTGTCGTTTCAAAAAACCGCTCAGTTTACGGCTGATGCTTCGCACGAGTTAAGAACTCCGTTGACAATTATGCAGGGAGAACTTGAGATTGCGCTGCGGGGTGAACGTTCGGTCGAGGAATATATTGATACTCTGGGCAGCAGTTTGGAAGAAGTGGAACGTATGTCGAAGATTGTTAATGATCTTCTGTTGTTGTCAAAGAGTGATATGGGGCAGGAGGTTATTTGCAACGATCCGGTTGACCTTGAAGTTCTGGCCGAGGGCTTATTGTCTCATTTTAAAATACTGGCTGAAGCCCAGCAAATTGAACTCAGCAGCTCAATTTCAGAAGTTGCAACTGTTTTTGGGGATCAGTTAAAGTTGCGGCAGCTGTTAGTCAATCTTTTGACCAATGCGATTCGCTATACCTCAGAAGGCGGAAAGGTGCATCTGACGTTGAAAAATGTTGATTCCGGGGTTGAAATGGCGATTGCTGATACCGGAATCGGGATTCCGGAGGAAGATATTCCGCGTATTTTCGATCGTTTTTACCGGGCCGATAAAGCCCGCAGTCGGCAATACGGCGGCAGCGGTTTAGGGTTAAGTATTGTTAAATCAATTGTTAATTCTCATTCAGGTACAATCAAAGTCGAGAGTGTTGTGGGTGAGGGTTCAGTTTTTACGGTAACCCTGCCTGTAGAGAAAAATGTCTGATGGGGAGGTTTGAAAGATCTGATTGGCAGGTCAGTATGATAGTACTTTTTTCAAGAAAAACTTTGCCGCATAGGAAAATTAATTAAAAATAATATCAATTTAATGTTGTTATAATCTTCACCTGTTAACTTGGTTTTTAAGAAACTCCTTTTTCTTCCTTGTTGGCGGCTGACCCCTCCTCCTCCTTGTTTAGTTTGCTTTTGAAGTAAATTTGGGATCAGCCAAAACACCCCTTGATCATCAGGTTGATCGAGGGGTGTTTTTCGTTTGCGCTTTC
>JAOZKP010000408.1 GCA_029935295.1 bacterium
AACGAATAAGGTTAGATTGTGCGAGCGGAGCGAGCCACAATCTGAACCGTTTGTTGGACAAGCCCGGCAGCGACAGTTTATAGAAAATAGCTTTTTGGAAATCTTTCTGATTTAGACAGGAATAATGGAATCATGCTGGATGGTTGGTCTGGCGTAGTTTAAGGATCTCTGTTTTTTCATAATAAGCTGATTTTTTTGCGATATTTAGTGTTTTTTGAGCGCAATAATCCATTGCCGGTAAAACCGGAAAAAATTAGTAGATCGGCAATGTTAGTTGAGTGTCACATAACGAAATCCCCTTTTTCGGTTCAGTCTGAACCAGTATGTTGTAGATGTTTAGTTGTGAATATCATCGTTTGGATAATTTCCATTTTTGATCCACAACATTTGCAGATAATACTTGCTCTCGGCTTCTTTTTTTTGAGCATTTTGATGGGATTGAAATGGAGAATTAGTTGCAGTAGTTTTATGATCTTTTTGCTGCAAGGGTGCAGGAATCCGTAGCATCTTGTTTTGCGAAAGCCTTTAGGGAGTACGTGGAGCATCAATAGCCAGAGGAATTCTTCGCCGGTAACGGTGCTGAGTTTGCTTTTTTCGGTTTTAGAGTCAATGTACCTGAAAGTGATCATCCCATTTTCGTTCTTTAAAATATCTTTTTCCTGAATAACACCTTTGTAAAGATATTTGCCTAGATAGATCAGAGCTTTATCGCCATTGCCAACGTGCTTGCAGTCAACGACCCACTTTTCAGGACAATTTCGTGGAATCTGGAGTTTGTGGTCAACCATCTTTTCGAGCAGCTTTGATTTAAAGACTTTCGCAAGGTTTTTGTGATAGAAAATGAACTTTGCGGATTTAACCCTCCATAACCTGGTTTCACAGTTGATGCTTGCAGCTGGCATCACGACATGAATATGCGGGTGAAAATCGAGTCTTCTCGAATGAGTGTGCAGAATTGCAGTAAAACCGGACTGACCTTGTAATTTTTTATCGTTCAGAGTGAATTTTTTCAATGTTTCCTGCACGCATAGAAACATCAGAGAGTACATTGATTGCTGGTTACAAAACGTAAGCCAACGTAACTCTTGTGGTAGAGTGAAAGTGATTAGAAAGTATTTTGCCGGCAGTTGTTTTTCAAGCTGGTTTTCAATCCATTGCCAACTTTCATGATTTTGACAGTGGGGGCAGTTTCTGTGGCCGCAAGAGTGCGGGATATAGGTCTGTTTTTGGCAGTCATCGTTACTACAACGAGCTAGCATTTGAGGGCCGTGCTCCTGGCGGCATTGCTGCATAGCTCGCAGAGCATTTTTATGACTTGGCAGGATAGATGTTTCGTATTTCTCGAGGAAACGATCTTTGAATTCATCTATGATTGAGGAGAGTAAAATCATTTTACACCTCCCCAACTGATGTTGTAACTGTTTATCAGTGTGTTGATTTTATCGTATGAGTTTGCCCGATTTTCGGCAGTAAGGTGGGTGTATTTGGAGGTAGTTAGAATGCTTACATGTCCCAGAATTTTCTGTAATTCGATTAGATCTATGCCCGCTTCGAGTAGGTGAGTTGCGTAACTGTGCCGCAGTGAGTGGCAACTAATTTTTTTTTAATGCCGACCTGTCCAACGACAGCTTTCATCGCTGCTTGAATGCCTCCGCAATTTAGAGGTGAATCGACCAGATGAGCATTTTTTAAGCCTCTCTTTCGGTTTGGAAAAATAAAGGAGGGGTGTTTGTGAAGAGACCAAAAGTTTTTCAGGGTATATAAAGTGTTTTCGGGGAGCGGCACTAATCTATCTTTGTTGCCCTTGGCGTTACGAATGTGCACCCGCATATTCGTGGGGTCAATATCAGCAACCGTCAACCTGATACCTTCACCCAGACGCAACCCCATACTGTAAAGGGTGAAAAAGAACACCCTGTAACTTAATTTATCGGTTGCCGCAAAAATTTGGTTGGCCTGCTTGATTGAAACAATATCGGGAATCTTAGTTGATTTGGGCGGTTTGATGAGAGGGATATCCTGCCAGGTTTTATTCAGTACTTTTGTGTAGAAAAACCTCAGTCCGTACAGGTCAAGCTTAACCGTATTCCATGAATGTGATTCAAGCAGATCGTTGAAATAATCCAGAAGTTGATCCATGGTGAGATCATTGATTTGACAGTCGAAATAGTTACCAATGCGCCTAATAGCACGGGAATATGCGTCAATAGTTTTCGGCTGTAAACCGTTGAGTCGTAGGTGTTTACGGTGTTTGTTGTAATTTTTGATAAATTGCGGATCGTTCGGTAGTCTGGTATCCATTGTGAAACCTCCTGATTGTTACGGTTTGAATTTACAGCAAACAATGATTTGCTGTACCTTGTTACCGTAAAAAAGAAGAAAATTTCAATGGTTATCAATCTGGACGGGTTTTGTCTGGCGCGATAGCGGCTTCGTCCAACAATGCGTTCAACACCGACCCGCGAGAACGTGCGATTTCTTGAGCTAGATTCAAACAATTACA
>JAOZKP010000409.1 GCA_029935295.1 bacterium
ACGACGGCACCGCCTGAGGATTCTCTGTCTATTATGAGACCCGGGGGGTCGCACCGCATCGTAAGTTTGTGATAATGTATTGGAGAGCTAATTCTCGTTGGGATGAAATAGGGTTTTCATCCTACCAGATTGTTTTAAATGAAGGCAGCACTGATATACTTTTTAATTATGGTGAGAATTATGGTGCCGGTTCCGGTGGCATTAATAAGACAATGGTTGGAATTGAAAATAGCGATGGTTCAATTGGTTTGCGTTATCCTGGTTTTGATAAACCGGGGCAGTATAAACGGCGTTCTGTTCGCTTCTATGTAGGAAGTACTGTTACTGATCCAGATGATATTGATAATGATAAAGATAACTATACTGAAAACCAGGGTGATTGTGACGATAATGATTCAACAGTTCATCCTGGAGCAAAAGAGATTTGTGGCGATGGTATAGATAACAACTGCAATGGTCGGGTTGACGAGTATTGCAATGTCTATAAAGATGAAGATGGAGATCACTATACCAGTGATGTTGATTGCAATGATAATAATCCCAATATCCACCCTGGAGCAAAAGAGATTTGTGGTGACGGTATAGATAATAACTGCAATGGCCGGGTTGATGAGTATTGTAATATCTATAAGGATGAAGACGGAGATCACTATACCAGTGATGTTGATTGTAACGATAATGATCCAACAGTTCACCCTGGAGCAAAAGAGATTTGTGGCGATGGTATAGATAACAATTGCAATGGTCGGGCTGATGAGTATTGCGGTGACGATAATTCGGAAGGACCGGATGATTTTGGTTATCGCTATATTACCAGTGATGATACTGGTGGTCCCGTATATGAGTGGGAGACTTTTACTGATAATGCGAGTAGGTTGAGTTTTCGGGCTGATTCTAGTCTACAACCTCCAATTCCCACAAATGGTTTTTTCTATAAGCTCGAGGCTAATTCGAATCCTCTCTTCGAATTTTATGGAGAAAAGTATAATCGTGTTTATATTGCCGGTAATGGTTATCTCGTATTTAATTCAAAAGATACTAATTATGAAAATATTACTTATGACGGCAAGGAATTTCCAGCAGTTGACAAGGCTAATAATCTGATTGCTCCGCTATGGCTTGGAGGTCTGTCGGATGCAGATGCCAGTGCTTTGGTTAACGTGATTTATGAAACTTTGGGAGATGAGCCGCAACGTCGATTTGTGATGCAGTTTAATCGGCAGGCTACAGATGGTCAGGAGATTGCTTATCAGGTGGTCTTTTATGAAAATCAGGCTGATATTAGATTTAATTATAAGTCAATCGGATCCTTGGATGGGGAATTAGTGGTTGGCGGGATTGAAAATAACAGCGGCACAATCGGTCTGCGTTATGCTGGCCTGGACAAACCCGGAGAGGTCAGTGAGAGGTCCGTACTCTGTTTCCGAGGAGACCCACCAGTACCGACTGTTCCCGAACCTGGATCTGGCCGTACCAATCTCATTATGCCATTGGTTATGACCGGCAATTTTCAGACCTCAGTAACACTCTTGAATGATAGCAGTACTGAGACCGTAACCGGTATACTTTATGGTCATGAATCTTCTGGTGAGGTTCTGGTTTCATCGGAAGAAGTAACATTGGCTCCGCTGGCTCGTTATAAAGGTTTATTGAATGATTATTTCGGAGAGTTTGACACTGAGATTGCTTATTTGAGTTTTGTAGCCGACATTGATGCTGTTGTTGGTTCTGTCCATCTTAAAGTTGATGGTCAGGGTCTGGCCGGGGCCTATCCGGCGTTGTCGCATGCGGCCGTATCAAATACACTCTATCTTTCACACTTGAAGGTGGGTAATGATGGTTGGGGAAATATTGTCAGCCTGGTAAATACCAGTTCAGAGCGTTGTACTGTTTCAGTTGAATTTGATAACGGGGCGACAAAAAGTATCTCTTTACAGCCGGGTCAGCAGCTCTATTTCTATCCTGTGGGTGATATGAAAGTTATGTCGGCTGAGGGTAAGTGGGCTTCTCTGAAAAACACCAAGCCGACACCGACAAATGCAGTAATAAAGGGCGGGAAAGGTTTAGTTGGTGTTGCTCTTTACCATAAGGGAGAGAAGTTAAGTGCTTTAGCTCTTGATGGCAGAGCTCCGGAACAGATCATCTATCCCTATTTATTAGATAGCTTCGGTTGGTGGGGAGGGCTTGTTTTGCAAAATACGCAATCTGAGACTGTTGATGCAACTTTTTCCGGCTATCACAGTAATGGTGGTGGGGCGGAGTTGACCTTAAATTCAAGCTCATTGAGTTCTCTGGAAACACAGATCAAACTTTCAGGTGATTTGTTAACTTCCGGGAGTGGCTGGCTTCAAATAGATGCAGCATCCCCTGTCGCCGGAGCAGAATTTTTCGGAACTTTGGATGGTAAGCAAATGGCGTCAATTTCAACCGGTAGCTTGCTTGGTAAGAGCGGAATCTTTTCCAGCCTTCGTTCAGGAGAAGAAGGTGGTTGGGACGGGC
>JAOZKP010000410.1:0-1508 GCA_029935295.1 bacterium
AGGGACTTTCAGTCCCCTCATAACCTATGGACTTCCAGTCCATAGTAGTTAAGTGGATAATCCCAAACAGTTTGGTTCAAAACTTGGTTCAAAGCTATTTGATGAATTCATAGCTAATTTGGAGCTGTTTTCAAATAAAATCCCAGAGCTAGTAAAAACCTCACATATCAAAACTCTAGAAAAAGATACTGTTTCAAAGGTTTTTCTTGAAATTACTAAAGATTATTCATGGAAATTGTTTTACTACGAAGATCATACTTTAATCTTAGGTGATGTTGGAGTGATTGGCAGTTTTCTTCCAGAGGGAAAATATATGTCCCTATTATTTTTCAAAAAGAATCTTAAAGATGTATTTCTTCCAATTTCGAAAAATCACCTACTTGTTGGAAGTTCTGCCCTAGAAACACACCCACCACCAACAACCACACAAATAAATGAAGCGGTCTCAAAGCTTTGCCGAAAATACTTTATAAGTGCGAGAAATGACATGCAAACTCAAATGTTAGCCGATTTCATAGGGGGAAAATCATCGATAGTTAGCGATGAAGACGTAAACAGGTTAGAAGCAAGAATCCAAGCAGAATGGTTTGGGAAATAAAATATTGTCCAACAATCGCATACAGCCCCGACCGCGAATAGCCATCAAAACTTTTCTTTGGATATCTCGGCGCGGCGGCTGATGCTGGTCGTTATTTGCACAATAAATAATTGAGGAAATTTACAATGAATGAATATGTCAAAGAACTCCAGCACGAAATCGAGCAAGAAGAAAACATAGAAGATGAAGCTAATGGAGAAGAGGTATCTACCTCACGTTACGACATTACGAGCTATGGAATAGACTTTGATGTAGATGGTGTTGTTAGGAGAGTACAAAAAGGCGACATTTATATCCCTGAATTTCAAAGAAATTTTGTCTGGAAAATGACAGAATCTTCCCGTTTCATTGAATCTCTCCTGCTAGGCTTACCTGTGCCTGGCATATTTTTAGCTCAGGATCCTGATTCAGGTAAAATGCTTGTCATTGACGGACAACAAAGGTTGCTTTCGTTAAAATTTTTCTTTGATGGGCATTTCAACCCGAAAGAAAATGCTTCAAGTAAAAGAGTATTTAAACTTGCGAAAGTTCAGAAGCCTTATACTGATAAGACATTCCAAACTCTGGATCCAAAAGACCGTATTAATTTAGAAAACTGTGTTATCCATGCCACGGTAGTCAAACAGGATAGCCCTGCTGACGATGACACTAGCATCTATCATATATTTGAAAGACTAAATAGTGGTGGCAGGAAACTAACCGCTCAAGAGATAAGAACCGCTGTTTATCATGGAAAATTCCTTGAGCTCCTGAAAAACCTCAATGACAATCCTGATTGGCGAAATATTTTTGGATCACAAAATGATCGAATGAGAGATCAAGAACTTATTCTTAGGTTTTTTGCAATGCTTGAAGAATCAGGGAATTACAAAAAGCCAATGGCGCGATCCGGGCTGCGGTTGATGTACTT
>JAOZKP010000410.1:1518-2483 GCA_029935295.1 bacterium
CAATGATTGATTTTTTAAATAAATACCTAAAAAGAAATCGTAATCCTACACCTGAAAAATCAAATGAATTACATGACATTTTTTCAAAGACAGTCAATGCATTTTACAGTGCAATTGGTCAGAAAATATTTAGACCAGCTCGGGCCTTGAATGTTGCTTTTTACGAGGCAGCCATGGTTGGTTTGGCAAGGAAGATTTTAGCTGATGGACAAGTTGACAATGAAAAAATTAGAGAAGCATACAACACATTAAGCAGTCATGAGAAATTTAAAGAGTTAATTTCGCAATCAACAACAGATGCATCAAATGTCTCTGAGCGAATAGATATTTCTACGGCAATTTTCATGGAGGTATAATAAAACATGAAGAGCGCTGAGTTGAATCGTCAGATTCAATATATAAAAGGGCTTGTTAAATCCACTACTGAGTCAACGAACTCAAATTTGGAATTACAAGGTCATTGGGGGAAATATCTTTGTATTTTAGCAGCAGGTTTTTTGGAAAATGCGATAAGTGAAATTTATAGTGAACTTACAATAAACTCATCATCCCCACAGGTCGCTTCCTTTACCAGCAAGGTACTACAAAAAATCAACAACCCAAAAGCATCAAAATTTGTCGAGACAGCTTATGCATTCAAAAAAGAGTGGGGTAAGGAGCTAGAAAAATATTTTGAGGATAATCCAAAGACCAAAACTGCCATTGATTCAATAATGGCGAACAGGCATTTAATAGCTCATGGTAAGACTACAACGGTTTCTGTTGCTCGGTTAAAAGAATACCTTGAGGGTAGCATCGAAGCCCTTGAATATATTGAAAACCAATGTGGAATTGCATAACCAAAACATTCACTTGACCGGGAACCGCCCTCAAAACTTTGTTTAGATATCCCGGCCCGGCAAGTGATGTTGGTCGTTCGGCGTGGTTGATACGCTAACAAAAGAATCGTTTAGACATCCAGTTGT
>JAOZKP010000411.1 GCA_029935295.1 bacterium
AGACCAATGGTTACTTGGCGGCTATCCGGAGCCAAGAATTAAAGGTTGTCAAAATCCGTTATTTCACGGGCTTTGGATGGACGAATATTTTACGGACTATATAAGACGTGATATTGGTCGCCTTTTTCCTCGCATAAATTCCCATAATTTTCGACTTTTTATTCAAAGCCTGTCATTTCACTCCGGCAATATCATCAATCAGTCTGCCATTGCCGGAGCTCTTGAAATAAGCTCGGTTACAGCCAAGGAGTATCTGGAGATTCTGCATAATACGTTTATCTGGCGTAATTTACGTAGTTTTGAAAAAAATAGTTTGAAAAAGATTCAGAAAATGCCGAAAGGGTTTTTTCGGGATCAGGGCATTCTCCATCATCTCCTGAAGATTGATGAAGTTGATCGTCTGCTTATCCATCCAATTGCCGGAACTTCTTTCGAGTCTTTCGTTATAGAAGAGATAATTAGAGGATTACAGTCTACTCTACAGTATGGAATCGATTTTAATTTTTACCGTACCCGCGACCGGGCCGAGATTGACCTGATTATAGATGGCCCCTTTGGCTTTATCCCTATAGAAGTTAAATTGGGCCATAAATTGAATCAACGTATGCTTGCTCCCATGAAAGCTTTTATTAAGGAAACCGGGGCCAACTATGGCATTTTGGTCAATAACTCCGAGAAAATCGACATTATAGCCGATAAAATTATCCAACTTCCGGCAATATACCTGTAACAAAATTCCAGGGGAAGGGCGGGGGGTCAAATCTTTATCCTTGACAAAATAACGTTTGAACGGCTTCGGGCTTCGATGGATTTCGAGAACGCCGCGAACATTGCTTCGCCTACTTTGACGGGGTCGCAGCTTTATAAATGGCGGGTTGAGGTTTAGGGTTGTATGCGAACATCTCAGCCGCCATTTATAAAGCAACGACCCCAATCGAGACGGTACTGGCTTTGTTAATGGTGCTGATGGCGTAAAGCGGCAGATTGGTCAAATTTACTTCTTGACGATAGTCAGACATGGAAGTGCGGAGGGCAACTTTGGGGGAATATTTTGCGCAGTATGATTTTAGACTTTTTGACTGGAGATTTTCAGCGGCTTTAACTTCCAGGGGGATGATATCGGCTCCATTTTGAAATACAAAATCAACTTCGGCATGGCTGTTTTCGTTGGACCAATAACAGGGTGTTATGGCCAGCTCTGAGCGGAGTTGCTGCTGTACGTATTGTTCTGTAAGAGAGCCTTTAAATTCCTCAAAAATGGTGTTACCCTCCAGTATGGAGCGATCATCAAGACGGCTCTTCGCTGCCAGCAAACCAACATCAAGCATAAACATTTTAAATCCGCTGGCAGGGTATGCAGTCAAGGGCATTGCCGGTTTTGTAATGCGTTGAACTTGATAGATCAGGCCGCAATCGTGCAGCCATTGAATTGCAAGTTCGAAATCTTTGGCTCGGGCTCCTTTACGAAGACTGCCATAAATAAATTTACGATTATCCCGGGCCAATTGTGCCGGGATAGAATTCCAGACCATTTTAATGCGCGGTATGGCCTGGATCGGGGCATGCTTTGAAAAATCCTGCTCGTATGCAGTCAATAGACGAATTTGAATTGCCCGTACTTCTGAATAATTATTTTGATTAACAAACGAAGCAACAGCTTCCGGCATGCCACCAATAAAATAATAGCTTCGCAAAAGTTCAATATACCTGTTTTTGAACGGTGTAACCAGGTCCCAATCTCTTTGTTGGATGAGTTCATGTAAGTTCTCGTTTCCAGTTGCATCAAGAAACTCAGTGAAACTCATTGGATACAGATCCATAAAAAAAACCTTACCAACCGGAAAGCTGGTTCCTTTGTGCATTGCAACTCCAAGTAATGAACCGGCTGCAATTATGGCATATTCCGGAGCATTCTCCTGAAAATATTTTAATGCTGTGAGAGCCTGAGGGACCTCTTGAACCTCGTCGAAAATTAATAGAGTATTCTGGGCGGAAATTGATATTCCAGATTCAATCTGCAAAGCGGCGATTAAACGTTTGATGCTAAAGTCTCCCTGGAACACCTGCTGCATCCGTACGTTATTTTCGAAGTTAATATAAGCTATATTGGCAAAGAATTTTTTACCAAACTCTTTCATAAGCCAGGTTTTGCCGACCTGTCGGGCTCCACGAATAATTAAAGGTTTACGGGCAGGATTATTTTTCCATTCTTCGAGTATACGCATGGCGTGACGTTTCATTGCTGAGAACTCCGGTTTGATACGTTTTATATTAAGGTGCAGCTTGAATTTATAACATTAATTAATAACTTGAAATAGTAGGTCGACTACAAAAAGTCAAGCGACTATTTGTAGTGAGATGGGTGAGGGGAGATGGATTGGGGGTCAAATCTTTATCCTTGACAAAATAACGTTTGAACGACTTCGGGCTTTGATAGATTTTGAGAACGATGCGAATATTGCTTCGCCCATTTTAATGGGGGC
>JAOZKP010000412.1 GCA_029935295.1 bacterium
CCTGACACCAATCTCCAATTTTGGCAGCGAAGGCTTTATTTCTGCTGGATCGACTAAGGTTGCCAGCTCTTCAACTGTTGTCAGTCGCCATCCAGAAGTTGGCGGATTTTTTTTAATAGAACCGAGACATCGTATGGCTTATTAATAAATCGTTCTTTTTTGAATCTTTCGTCGTCCCGGTTAACCCGGTCGCCGAGATGGCCCGATGCAAACAGAACTTTTAGCTTTGGTTGAAGGGTCGTCAATTTTTCACTTAGCTCTATGCCACCCATTCGCGGCATCACGACATCCGTAAAGAGCAGATCAATCGGCGGGCCAGAATAATTTTCGACCTGGGCCAGAGCATCCAGGCCATTTTCGGCAACCACCACGCGATATCCTGCCTGTTGTAAAATTTGTTGGCCCAAGTTGCGGGCGGATTCCTCATCTTCGACCAGCAGTATCACCTCACTGCCGCCGGGTGCGGCCGCCGGTTTTTCTGTTACGGTAGTTCTGGAGGTCTCTCCCTGGACACACGGCCAATAAATTTTAAACGTCGCTCCTAGACCAGGTTCACTTTCAACTGATATTTCAGCATGATTTTGTTTGGCAATACCATATACGGTTGCCAAACCAAGACCTGTACCTTTACCAACCTCTTTGGTTGTGTAAAAGGGCTCAAAAATATGCTCCATCACCACTTTTGAGATCCCGCAACCATTATCAGAGACCTCAATCAGTAAACACCAACCCTCACGACAACCGGGATGGGAGATGATGAAATCGTGGTCGAGAAATATTTGCGAGGTTGAAACCGTAATTTTGCGACCAGATGCCAGAGGTTGATCCTTGATCGCATCAGCGGCATTGACAACCAGATTAACAATAATCTGCTCCAGTTGACCCGGATCGGCTAAAATTGGTGAAAGTTTTTCTCCGAGCTCAAGCTTCAACGTGATATCTTCACCAATCAGCCGCCGGAGCATTTTACCAAGATCGTCGATCAGATTATTAATCAGAAGCAACTCTGGTTCAATCGCCTGTTTACGACTGAAAGCCAGCAATTGCCGGGTCAATTTACTGGCTCGGCCACCGGCTTTATCGATCTCCAGGAGATCGTTCCACAACGGGTTTTCTGCGGTTGTCTGCATCATGGCCAACTGGGCATGCCCTCGGATCACGGTCAGGATATTATTGAAATCATGCGCCACACCCCCCGCCAACGTACCAATAGCTTCCATTTTCTGAGCTTGTTGAAACTGTTCTTCAAGTTCCAGCTCGGCGCTGATATCACGTTTGACGGCAACATAATTGACGGTTTTACCTGAATTATCGCAAACCGGAGAGATCGTTACCTCTTCAGTATAGAGGGTTCTATCTTTTTTCCGGTTAATGAATCGACCGCTCCAGGTTTCGCCACGCCCCAGCGTATTCCACAGCTCACGATAGAAAATTTCATCTTGTTGCCCGCTTTGCAAAATACGAGGGTTCTGGCCCAGAGCTTCGGCTCGTGTATAACCGGAAACCTGCGTAAAAGCCGGGTTAACATACTGGATTGCCCCGCTCGTATCGGTGATAACAATCGTCTCCGCCACCTGCTCAATCGCCATGCGCAACTGTTCACGCTCTTTTTCTGTCTGTTTGGACCTGGTAACATCGTAAGCGAACAGTGAGTAACCCACCAACCGGCCCTCAGGATCAAAAATACCAAATACGCTTGAATCAATTTCATACACGCCGTCATCACGGTTTTGCATAACCGTATAATGATAACTCCCCTCACAACGAACGATCTCAATCGCCTTCTCGAAGCGTTCGGACATAACATTCTCTTTAAAATGCATCTCCATAACCGTCTTGCCGACAACTTCGTCAGAGGTATAGCCAAAAAATTTCTCCGCCAGCGGATTGTAGTAAGTTACGCGAAAATCCAGATCAGTCGTAGCGATGGCAACCGCTTGAGCACTGCGTAGGATATTATCAAGCATCGTTGTCTTCTCGCGCAACTCGATCTCTGTCTCTTTGTGTGCAGTAATATCAACCGCAACCCCTAAAAGAGCTGTTTTTTTGGTCGCTGAATGGTTAAAGGGAACTTTAGTTGTTTGCAGGTATCTGATATTATTTTCAGAATCGGTTATCGGTTCTTCCGGGATAAATTTCATTTTCCCGGTTTTTATGACTTCAAGATCATCGGCTCTGAAATGCTCCATCTCTTCATCGGTTGCAACAAAATCGGCATCTCTTTTGCCGGTAAGCTCGGCGACAGTTGTGCCAAAAAGGTCGGCTACCGCCTGGTTGACCATTTCAAATTTACCATCTTCATCTTTGATAAAAATAGGGTGAGGCACCAGGTCGATAATTTGACGCAACTGGAATTCTTTTTCCTCCAGAACCTCTTCGAGTTGCTGGTGCCGTAAAACTGATTCTTCCAATTTGAGAATTCGTTGTTCGAGCTCTTCATACGTCGGTTTTTTAGACATTTAATAATTTCCT
>JAOZKP010000413.1 GCA_029935295.1 bacterium
GCACCGGTTGATTTTGAGTTATGAGGCCAATGCCGAGGGCATAACGGCTGATCGGGTTATCGATGAGGTCATAAAATTTGTGGCTGTGGCTTAGAGGAAAGTTAGAAGAAGGGTGAAGGGTAAAGGGTGAAAAAGTTGCAGATTTGATTTGCTTTCCGTCTCTGTTGACTTTTTCAACTCTAAAAAATGGCAAAAAACAACCAAAATTTCAGTGTTGACCGTGAGGCAACGCCAGGAGTTTATGTCTCCCTGCAGGATCTTATTAATCTGCAGCGGCAGGCATCGGGCTTCAGTTTTTTGCCCCGGCAGCCGGTTTACAGTCTGCTTTCCGGCCGTTACGGCTCCCGGCTGCGCGGCCGCGGGCTCGATTTTGAGGAGCTGCGTCAGTATCGGCCCGGTGACGATATCCGCTTGCTCGACTGGAAGGCGACTAAGCGTACCCGACACCCATATGTCCGGGTCTATAGTGAAGAACGGGAACGCCCGGTACTGATGCTGGTTGATCAGCGGGTGGCGATGTTTTTCGGTTCCAGAGTCAATATGAAATCGGTTACTGCCGCCGAGGCAGCGGCCTTGGCGGCCTGGCGGGTGGTCACTGCCGGTGATCGGGTCGGAGCGATCATTTTTAATGATTCAGAAATCATTGAAATAAAACCGCAGCGCAGCCGGAAAACTGTGATGCAGATTCTGCAGCAGATTGTCCGGCAAAACCGGGCCCTGGGGCTTGACCGTGACATTGAGGCGCGCAAAGATATGTTGGATCAGGTTTTAGAAAGAGCCCGGAAGTTGGCGGGACATGACTACCTGGTCTGTGTCTTCAGCGATTTTTTCGGGCTTAATGATAAAAGTCTGCACCTGGCCAAACTCCTCTGTCGCCATAATGATCTTATGCTCCTGCCGGTCTACGACCAGCTCGCCGGAGAACTTCCCCCAAATGCCACGCTGGTGATCAGCGACGGCCACCGTCAGATTCTTCTTGATGCCAGAGATGAACGTTTTAAGAAACGCTTTCCTGAATTCCTGCAGGCCCGCCACAAAGCTCTTACCGACAACTTGACCAAATTCGGCGTTCCTATTCTGCCGCTTAATACCGGCGCTCCGGTTGTTGGCCAGGTGAGAGAATTCTTAGGTTATGTTCCCGGTCGCCAAGCCCGAGTCAGAACTGAGGGTGTGCGGGGGGCACGATAATGGATCCCGGCAGTCTTCAGAATCTGCACGACATTGTGGTGCCGGCGCCAATTCCCTGGCTGCCGCCGGCGCCGGGGTGGTATGCTGTAGGCTTTTCTCTGTTGCTGCTGCTGTTATGGTTTTTCGGCAAAAGATATCAAACCTGGCAGCGCAATCGTTACCGGCGTGAAGCCCTGCACGCCTTGAGATACATTGAGAAGAGCCTAACCGATCCCGCCCAATTTCCCCAATTCCTGCCGCAACTGCCGGAGCTCGTCAAACGCACAGCCATTGCCGCCTACGGCCGGATTCAGGTGGCCTCATTAAGTGGTCATGACTGGCTTATTTTTCTCGATAACAGCGGCGCGACAGATATTTTCAGCACCGGTTCCGGTAAAATTCTGCTTGAGTGTTCATATCAGCCGGATTCTCGGCTTAAAGCAATCCCCCGACAAAAAGTAGATGGGCTTGTAAAAGCAGTTCATTATTGGATAAGCAGACATCGGGCAGACAACAAAACAGCAATTTGTGCTGAAAATATAAATTTTAGCCACAGACCCACACCGGCGGGCACAGACATTTAAGCATGTTCTCATTTAGTTACATCTGGGTTTTTCTGCTGTTGCCGCTGCCTTGGCTGGTCAGCAGATTTAGTAAGCCGTATCAGGAAGAGCGGCCGGCGATCAAGACCCCTTTTTTTGATGAGCTGGTGGAGATCTCCGGGCAACATCCCAGCAGCGGTGTCGTGGTGCGTAAGCAGCCGCTGTCGGGCCGTATTTTGACAGCTTTATGCTGGCTCCTGCTGATTACGGCTCTGGCCCGTCCCCAATGGATTGAAGTGCCGATTGTCAAGAATATCCCGACCCGTGATCTCCTGCTCGGGATTGATCTCTCAGGTTCAATGGAAAACGAAGATTTCAGAGCGCAAGATGGGGAAACGGTCAATCGCCTGGCCGTAGTCAAAGAGGTTATGGACGATTTTCTCAAACGTCGTCGGGGGGATCGGGCCGGGCTGATCTTTTTTGGTTCAGCCCCGTTTATTCAGGCGCCTTTCACCGAAGATCTTGAACTCTGCCGGGAACTCCTGCAAGAGGCTCAGGTCGGCATGGCCGGCCCCAAGACGGCCCTGGGCGATACTATTGGCCTTGCCATCAATATGTTCAAGGAGAGCCGGGTTAAAGATAAGTTGCTCATTGTTTTGACCGACGGTAATGACACCGGTTCAAAAGTTGAGCCGGTCAAAGCGGCTCAGATCGCGGCTGACAAACTCGCAGCCATGAACAAGGCCGTCGCCACC
>JAOZKP010000125.1 GCA_029935295.1 bacterium
CTTAAAATCCGTCTGCCGAGACCAACAGCTAAGAAGGATTGAGTCTGCAAATGTCTGATCTCAGTTTCACTGAATCCGCCTTCCGGTCCCAGGGCCAGAATTACAGTGCTATTACTGTCTAAATTGAGTTCATTTTGGGTTGAGATGTCTTTGGCCGCCGGGTGAAAGACGATTCTTTTAGAATCTTCTGCCGCCGGTTCTAACTGTAACTGCATAATCTCTTGCGGCTCTGAAATCCGGAGTAGGTAGGGATTGCCACTCTGTTTTATGCTGGCAACGGCACTTTTTTGCCAGTGTTCCATCCGGGCGGCAATTTTTTTTACCGCACCCAGGCGAACTTCAGTTCTTTCGGTAATAATCGGGGTTATCCTGGTTACGCCCAGCTCAACTGCTTTCTGGATAATAGTGTCAAGTTTACCACCCTTAGGCAACGCTACTAAAAGATGGAGCGGCAACTGGGGCGGGTGTTGCCAAGTTTCTGTGATTTCAACTTGAAACCATTTTTTTCGGTTATCAATAGTTGTGATCCGGCCTTCATATAGAATTCCGTGACCATCAAGAAACTGGATCAGATCATCATTTTGCTTTCGCAGAACCTTTATTTGATGCTGAAATTCATTTTCGGCAAAAGATGCCAGGTTTTTGTCTATGGCTTTAGTGAAAGCAAATCTTGACATCTTTTTTATGTTTATAAGCTATTTTTATACCAGTCTATACTACTCTGGCAAAGAGATCGAATTCGTGGCTATCATAAATTTCGGCATCAACCATGATGCCCGGGGCGATATCACCTTCAATTTCAGTAATGTAAGTCAGGCCGTCAATTTCCGGGGCCTGAAAATCACATCTTCCCTGCAGCAGGAGATCGCTTTCCTGACTGAGACCTTCGATAAGTACCCTTTGCCGGCTGCCGATTTTAGCACGTAGCCTTTGTTCGGTAATCACCTGCTGGACATCAAGAACTGCTTGGAGACGCTCTTTTTTAATCTCTTCAGCAACCTGATTCGGGAACTCAGCCGCCCGGCTGCCGGACTCTGGCGAGTAAGAGAAAGCTACGAGGTAATCAAAAAATCCCTTCTCAATAAATTTTAATAGTTCCATAAAGTCAGCTTCACTTTCTCCCGGGAAACCGACCATTATCGTAGAACGAAGAAAAATTTCGGGAATTTTAGTTTTTAAATTTTCAAGAGTCCGGTGAATATCTGCACCCTTTTCGTGGCGGCCCATCACTTGTAAAATTGAATCACTAATGTGTTGAATCGGAATGTCAAGGTAGTTGCAGAGCCTGCTCTCCGAGGCAATCAGTTTTACCAGGTTGTCAGAGACCCGATGCGGATAAGCGTAAAGCAGGCGCAGGCGGCCTAGTTCCGGAACTTGCAACAACTCTGTCAGAAGCTCACAGAGTGATGTTTTTTCTCTCAGATCCCGACCGTAGGCCGTAATATCCTGGGCAATTACATTGATCTCTCTACTCCCATCTGCAACCATTTTTCGGGTTTGAGTGAGCAGGGTAGTCGGTGAAAAACTCTGCTGTTTCCCTTTTATTGCCGGAATCATGCAGTAGGAACAGCGGTTGTCACAGCCTTCAGCAATCTTAAGGTAGCTGAAGGCGTGCGGTGCTGAAACCGACTGCGGCAGCAGCAGGGTATCGCTGTAGTCTAAATCAGAGGTTTGCCGGACCAGATTAAGTGGCTGCAGATTTTTGTTAAACTCCTTTATCGCCGCCGGAATTTGTGGAAAAGTATCAGCTCCGACAAGAATATCAATTTCAGGTATTTCTTTTAGAAGCGTAGTTCCATACCTCTGCGGTAAACAACCGCTGACAGTCAATATCTGGCACTTTGCACTTTTCTTATATTCTGCCAGATTGAGAATTGTGTCAATTGCTTCCTCAACTGCGGGCTGAATGAAAGCGCAAGTGTTAACAATAATAACTTCAGCTTCTTCTGGTTCAGCCAGTAACTCGAAACCCTCTGCAAGCAGAAGGTGGACAAGTTTTTCAGAATCGACCTCATTTTTTGGGCATCCCAGGTTGACGACTGCAGCTCTCACTATTGTCACAGTTCCTTACTTGACGACAATAGTGTCGATCCAACCGTTGACATCTTCTTTAGTGCCGAACTGGATTGCGGTAATCTCATCAAAAAGCTTCTGCGACAGTTCACCGACATTGCCGTTGTTAATTATCGCATCGTTCTCTTTGTAATGAATTGAGCCAACGGGTGAAATGACCGCAGCGGTACCGGTACCAAACATCTCTTTAAGTGAACCGTCACTGCCGGCCTGCATGACCTCCTGAATACTGATCTGTTTTTCAACAATCGGCACATTCCAGCTCTTGAGAATTTTGATGGTTGAATCTCGGGTTATGCCTGGGAGAATACTGCCGTTGAGCGGCGGCGTTATCACTTCATCGTCGATCTTGACCATGATATTCATAGTCCCGACTTCTTCGAGCCATTTTAATTCATGCGCATCGAGCCAGAGTACCTGAGTGAAACCTTTTTTCTGGGCTTTGACGGCCGCCAGCAGGCTGGCGGCGTAGTTTCCCGGAGTTTTAATTTCGCCGATCCCGCCGCGGACGGCGCGAACATATTCATCCTCAACCATAATTTTTACCGGGTTAAAACCTTCAGCATAATAGGCGCCGACCGGTGAGAGAATAATCATCAGTTTGTAAGTATGCGAGGGTCGAACCCCTAAAAACTGGTCGGTTGCGAAGATAAACGGCCGGATATAGAGGGCTGTGCCGTGTGCCGAAGGTACCCAATGATGGTCAACTTCCAACAGTTTTTTGAGACCGGCAAAGATCTCTTCAATATCCAGCTCCGGGATGCAGACCCGGCGGGCTGATTTATTAAACCGGCGGAAATGATCACGGGCCCGGAAAAGATTAATATTGCCGTCGGCTGCGCGAAAAGCCTTCATGCCTTCAAAAATTGCCTGACCGTAATGCAATGCCATCATTGACGGGTCAATTTGAATCGGGCCGTAGGCTTCAACCCGGGCATCATGCCAGCCTTTTTCCAGGGTGTAATCCATTACCAGCATGTGGTCACTGAAATGAACTCCAAAGCCAAGTTTATCAACTGCCGGCACCGGTTTAAGATCTTTCCTCAATTTAACATCAATGTTTGCCATATCTTTTTACCTCGTTAATAATTAGTTTGTTTCCGCCAGAACTATTCTATGTTTCAAAAGATCCATCTCTTTAAGGCTTGCATCAACAGTCAAACGATCACCGAAAAGGCCGACCAGTTCGATGCCGCCGTCAACCAGCGGAGTGATAAGAGAGACATCTTCCATAAGCAACTTTTCCCCACCTGATTTTTCCAGCAGGTAAGCATTTGATTGACACATAATTTATCTCCGTTAACAGTTAGACAATATATGATTTTTTATATATTAAGTTATCTTTCGGTATTCTTTAGCACAATGAGTTCTATTAGTGCAAGCATTGAGACATTTTTTATGCTCATTTTTACAGGATTGAAGTTGACACTAACGCAATAATCAAATAGATAGTGCCGACTTTGCAGAATATTTAAATTGATGTGATTCGTAACTGGTTCAGGGAGACGGTTTTATAAAATTATGGCTTTAGTAGTTCAAAAATATGGTGGCACATCAGTCGGTTCCATCGAGCGTATCAAAAATGTTGCCCAGCGAGTAGTTGCAACCAAAAATCAAGGTAATCAGGTTGTGGCTGTACTTTCAGCTATGTCAGGGGAGACTGATCGCCTGATCAACCTGGCAAATGAGATTGATCCGGAACACAGCCGTCGTGAGTACGATGTTCTGGTTGCCTCCGGCGAGCAGGTTTCGATTTCACTTCTAGCGATGGCAATTGAGGCGCTCGGTGAAAAAGCAATCTCATTTTTGGGCTCCCAGGTGGTGATAAGAACCGACAGCGACCATAGCCGGGCCCGAATACAGGATATTGAGGGAGATCGCATTAAAGAGGCGTTAACGGGTGGGTTTATAGTTGTTGTTGCCGGATTTCAAGGCGTGGATGAAGATGGTAATATCACCACTTTGGGTCGGGGTGGTTCTGATACCAGTGCGGTGGCGGTGGCCACGGCACTGACCGCCGATGTCTGTGAAATCTATACCGATGTCGATGGAGTTTACACAACTGATCCCAATATCTGTAAAGAGGCGCGAAAACTTCATAAAATATCCTACGATGAAATGCTCGAACTGGCCAGTCTCGGGGCTAAGGTGTTGCAAAACCGCTCAGTTGAGTTTGCTCAAAAATACGGAATTCCGATTCATGTCCGTTCAAGTTTTTCTGATATCGAAGGAACTATTGTCTGTAAGGAGGATGAGAGTATGGAGAAGGCCATCGTTTCCGGTGTGGCTTATAACAAAAATGAAGCTAAAGTTACTATTCGTGGAATTCCTGATCGTCCCGGAATTGCGGCATCAATATTCTCAGCTATTGCCGAGGAAGGTATAGTTGTTGATATGATTATCCAGAATACTTCAGCTGAGGGATTGACGGATTTGACTTTTACTGTGCCGAAACTTGACTATGATCATGCTATCAGTGCTTTACATAAGATCAATCAGGAAATTGACGCTAGCGAGATTGATGGTGATAAAAATATTGCCAAGGTTTCAATTGTTGGTATTGGGATGCGCACCCACGCCAGTGTGGCCGGGAGAATGTTTACAGCACTTTCACAGGAAAATATAAATATTTTGATGATTAGTACCTCTGAAATTAAAGTCTCCTGTGTAATCGCCGAAAAATATACTGAATTGGCAGTTCGGGTTCTGCATCAGGAATTTGAGTTAGCAAAAGATACTACCGATGAAAGTTGATGGCGTAGTAAAAAGTTTACTTTAGAGTAGCAGGCAGGGTGAAATGGTAAAAATTTACGATACAACTTTACGCGACGGTACTCAGGCTGAAGATATATCTCTGCTGGCTGATGATAAAGTCCGCATAGCCCAGCGTCTTGATGCTTTTGGAGTTCACTATATTGAAGGGGGCTGGCCGGGTTCTAATCCGAAAGATTTCAGTTTTTTCAATAAAATCAAAAATGTTGATCTGAAATCAGCTAAAATTACCGCTTTCGGCAGTACCCGAAAATTGGAGAACCGGCCCGATCAGGACCAGAATCTGAAAGCAATTGTCGAATCCGGGGTTCAAGTTGCCACGATTTTCGGCAAATCATGGGATTTTCATGTTCGTAATGCCTTGCACATCAGTCTGCCGGAAAATCTTACGGTCATCGAGGACTCACTAGCTTTTTTGAAGTTGAAAATGGCTGAGGTTTTTTATGACGCCGAACACTTTTTCGATGGATTTAAAAATAACCGTGATTATGCTTTGGCAACCCTGAAAGCCGCCCGGCAGGGCGGAGCTCAGTGCCTGGTTCTCTGTGATACCAATGGTGGTACGCTGCCGCATGAGTTGACTGCGATCATTGATGTTGTTCAGCAGGAACTGGGCCCGGAGATGGAGTTGGGGATTCACGTCCATAACGATTCTGAAACCGCAGTTGCCAGCACACTTCTGGCTGTGCGCCATGGGGTCACGCAGGTTCAGGGGACAGTTAACGGTCTCGGAGAAAGATGCGGCAATGCCAACCTGATTTCGATAATTCCCAACCTCCAAATTAAAATGGGATATAATGTTATCCCTCCTGAAAATTTGAGTAAACTCGCCTCGTTATCACGCTTTGTTGATGAGATTTCTAACAAACGTCACAGCCGCCATCAACCTTTTGTCGGCCGCAGCGCCTTTGCCCACAAAGGCGGAATTCATGTCAGCGCGGTCCAGAAGGACCCTTTGACATATGAACACATTGCTCCGGAAATAGTGGGTAACCAAAGACGGGTTCTGGTGTCTGATCTTTCCGGCCAGAGTAATATTATCTATAAAGCTAAAGAGTATAATCTCGATTTGGGAACCAAAGAGGAGACGGCCGAGATTTTAAAGCGCATAAAAGATCTTGAAGAGAAAGGTTTTCAATTTGAAGGTGCAGAAGCTTCATTCGAGCTGCTGGTGAAAAAAACCACCGGTTGTTACCGGCCGATTTTTTCTTTCAAGGGATTTCGGGTGATGGTTAATAAATTCAGGGCTGATCGACCGCCTCTAACCGAGGCAACAGTAATGATTGAGGTCGGGGGTGAAATTGAACATACCGCCTCGGTCGGTGACGGTCCGGTTGATGCTCTCAATAAAGCTCTGCGCAAGGCCCTGGAAAAATTCTATCCTGAATTGAAAAAAGTCAAACTTGAGGATTACAAGGTCAGGATTTTATCATCTGATAAAGGTACAAGTTCTGTGACCCGGGTTTTGATAGAGTCCAAAGACGATCAGGGAAATAAATGGGGAACCGTTGGGGTTTCGAAAAATATTATCGAGGCCAGCTGGCAGGCTCTGATCGATGGAATTGAATATAAATATATGCGTAAAGGTGGCTCTGGATGCGACCCGAAATAGCAAAATTTAAGACTGCTATTTTAACCATCAGCGACCGTGGTTCACGCGGCGAGCGCCAGGATTTAAGCGGACCGGCTCTGAATGAAAGGTTGGCTGAAGATGGACAATTCCAGGTTGTTCTCGAAAAAATTGTCAGTGATGAGCCGGCTGAAATTGAAGCGGCTCTGATTCAGTGGAGTGATCAGCAGGCAGTTGATCTTATTCTGACTACCGGTGGTACCGGGTTTTCCCCCCGGGATCTGGCCCCGGAAGCGACTTCAGCGGTTATTGAACGGCCTGCACCCGGTTTTGCCGAAGCTATGCGGGCCGAAAGTCTGAAAATAACCCCGCATGCAATGATCTCAAGAGCAGTTTCCGGGATTCGTAAATCGACTTTGATTATCAATTTTCCCGGGAGCCCGAAAGCGGCCCGGGAATGTCTTGGGTTTATCCTGCCGGCCCTGCCGCATGCTCTATTGAAACTCGCTGGAGATCCTTCCGACTGCGGCTCCTGAACTCTCTTAAAGTAAAGGAAAACGCTGACGACAATGACTTCTGTATATCAGGTTTCTCATTTTTTCAATAACCTGGCAAATCTCAAAGAAATTGCTGCACTGGAACAGACTTCATTTGCAAATCCATGGAGTTGCGAAAGTTTAAGTGCGGAGATTTTAAATCCCCTCAATCTGACTTCGATTATCAGCTCGAAATCCGCAACCAGACCAGAGATCCTCGGTTACAGCCTGACCCGGATAATTTCACCCGAAGCGGAATTGTTAAGGGTTGCGGTAAAACCTGAGGGGCGCAAGCAGGGTGCGGCGACAAAAATACTTGCCGAATTACTGCAAAAACTGATCCCACTTCAGGTCGAAAAAGTCTACCTTGAAGTCTCCGAAAAAAACCTACCGGCAATAGCTCTCTATCGAAAAGCAGGTTTCTCAAATCTCAGCTACCGCCCCAATTATTACGATAACGGTACAATTGGAGCTTTAATCTTTGAGACCGTTATCTCAACTTACATTTAATAAGGAAATAATTGTGACTAACAATGACATCTTGCGACGTATCCGCTATACTTTTGATTTTAGCGACTCGAAAATGATTGCCATATTTGGCTTAGCTAATCATGAAGTAACCCGTGGACAAGTTAGTGATTGGTTAAAAAAAGAAGATGATCCTGCCTATCAGGATTGTACTGACATTCAACTGGCGATTTTTCTGAATGGTTTAATTAACGATAAACGAGGAAAAAAAGAAGGGCCACAACCCGATCCAGAGATTGATTTAACAAATAATATCATTTTCAGGAAATTGAGAATTGCATTAGACCTGAAAGCTGACGACATATTGGATATTATGGAGTTGGCAAATTTTAGTATTAGCAAGCATGAACTAAGTGCGTTTTTCCGGAAGTCAGATCATAAACATTACCGTAACTGCAATGATCAAATATTGCGTAATTTTCTAAAAGGTGTACAGCTTAAATATCGCAATAAAGATTAAGGTCCAAGTGGCAGTCATATAGCGATGTAAAAACACTCCCGTTTACATGGATTAGCGCTCCTCATATTTGGCCTGCCAGCAACCTTTCTCCATTTTTCACCACCTATTGCGGCCTCGAAAAAATATGGTATTCGGCTACCTGTGAAACTTTCATCCTTTTCTCCTTTACAAATGATAATGTTTTAAGATACCTACTTATGCTTGTTTTATGATTTCAGAAATTATTTTGCAAGGCCAGCATCCTTCTGGGATGCTTACAAT
>JAOZKP010000414.1 GCA_029935295.1 bacterium
GGGATTCTGGTGGTCGATGAAGCTTATGCTGATTTTGCCGAAGATAATGCCATCGGTTTAGTGGCTGAAATTGACAATCTGATTGTTTTGCGGACACTGTCAAAGTCTTACGGTCTGGCTTCGTTGAGGGTCGGTTTAGGATTTGCCGCAGCCGCTCTAATTGATGAATTGGATAAAGTGCGGGACAGTTATAATCTCGACCTCTTGGCCCAGGCCGGAGCCCGGGCGGCACTTGCCGATCAGGATTATCTTAAAAAAACGGTGGTTCTGGTAATTAAAGAGCGAAATTATTTAACAGAAGTATTGCAGAAGTTAGGTTTTAAGGTTGAACCTTCACAGACAAATTTTATTTTTGTGACCCCGCCGACAGGCGTAAAGGCCGCGGAGATGCAGGTCGCCTTAGAAAACAGTGGTTTTCTCGTGCGCTATTTTGCCGACCCTGACCTGGCGCACGGATTAAGAATTACGATTGGGTTACGCTCGGAAATGGAGCAACTGATCAGTGCAATTAAGCAAATTTTAAAAGATGGAGAGTAGATAAAAATGGCAATCGCGGAAAAAATATCTCAATTTATGGAACGTTCCTCCTGGATTCGCAAAATGTTTGAGGAGGGTGCGGCCTTAAAGGCGCAGTACGGCGCGGATCAGATTTGTGATTTTACATTAGGTAACCCGGATGTTCCGGCACCGCCTCAGGTTGAAGAAGAGCTTATAAAAATTATTAACGAACCGGCGCCGTTGAAATACGGTTATATGCCGAATGCCGGATTTCCGGAGACCAGAGAAGCAGTAGCCAGGTTGTTAAGCGATGAACAGCTGGTAGAGGTTAACCCGCAGGGAGTAGTAATGACCTCCGGGGCCGGCGGCGCCTTAAACGTAATCTTTAAGGCGATCTTAAATCCCGGTGATGAGGTTATTTCGCCGAGCCCGTTTTTTGTCGAATATAACTTCTATGTCGATAATCATGGTGGGGTTCTCTGTAAACTTGAGCAGACGGAAGATTTTTCGCTCGATCTTGAGGCGATGGCGGCGGCCATCAATGAAAAGACGGCAGCGGTAATTATCAACTCTCCGAATAATCCGAGCGGAGTAATTTTTTCGGCGGAACAGATTAACGCTTTGGGCGAGCTCCTGGTGCAGAAGTCAAAAGAGTTTAAGCGGACAATCTATCTGATTTCAGATGAACCTTACCGGAAGTTGGTTTACGATGGCTTGGTTGTGCCACCAATTTTTCCCGTTTACAAGAATTCGATTATCGCTAATTCATACTCGAAAGAGCTTTCATTGGCGGGTGAGCGCATCGGCTACCTGGCACTTCATCCCGGGGCTGACGATTTTGAAATGCTGGCGAATGGCTTTCTCTTTACGAATCGGATTTTAGGCTTTGTTAATGCACCGGGGATTATGCAGCGGTTGGTGGCGCGTCTGCAGGGGGTTACGGTCGATATCAGCATCTATCAGAAAAAGCGCGACCGGCTTTATCAGGGCCTGGTTGAGGCCGGTTTCAAGCTGGTCAAACCCCAGGGGGCGTTCTACCTTTTTCCTGAAAGCCCAATGGCGGATGACGTTGAATTTGTCAGGATTCTGCAGCAGAATAAAATACTTGCAGTGCCCGGCAGCGGTTTCAGCGGCCCCGGACATTTTCGGCTTTCATATTGTGTCGATGATGCCACGATCGAGCGTTCATTGCCGATTTTCAAGGAAGTTGGTTCTAAGTACTGTTGAGTTTCTGATTTACGGATTGTAGCTTTTCAGGCTAAGCATAAAATTGACGACAAATGGAGACAAACTTTGCTTCGCCCTCTTTTAAGGGGACAGAGCTCAGCCCGCTTAGGGCTAAAGCCCGCGCTGGAGGTCAGTCCCCACATAGAGACAGTTTGAACAGGCCAAGTTACACAGATACTTTCGGGTTATAATATTAACAAGACCCCGCCGGCAGATGTCGGCGGGGTCTTTTCGTTGACTATTGAAAAGGAAAAAATGTCTTTAGTAAGTTTGCAGGATATATCTTTAAGTTTCGGCGGTGCTCCACTGCTCGATAAGATCAATCTTAAGATTGAGGCCGGAGAGCGGGTCTGTCTGGTCGGTCGGAACGGCACCGGTAAATCAACTCTGATGAAACTTCTGGCGGCCGAGATTGCTCCCGACAGCGGCCGTCTGCTGCGGCGCGATGGGGTTAAAATTGCGCGGCTCACGCAGGAGATCCCGCAGACCTTAAACGGCACGGTTTACGATGTGGTCGTCAGTGGTTTGGGTGATCTGCTCGAACTTCTGGCGCGTTATCATGCAGCGACCATTGAGCTTCAGCATAATCACGATGAAGCAGCGCTGGTGGAGCTGGCAGCGGTTTCCGAGGAGATCGAAATTGCCGGGGCCTGGCAAGTGCAGCAGCGGGTCGATCTCGTAATGAGTAAACTCAAACTTGACAGCGAAGCCCAGG
>JAOZKP010000415.1 GCA_029935295.1 bacterium
AGGGCCGGCTGCCGCTTTACCATTTTGATCTCTATCGTCTTAGAGATCCGGATGAACTTTTTGAATTGGGTTTTAATGATTATCTGAGCGGCCCCGGAGTTCTGGTGATTGAGTGGCCGGAGCCGGCCAGAGAGCTGCTGCCGGCATCTAATCTTATCGATATCAGGATTGAGATTGCGGCCGGCGATAAACGTATAATCTATATGAACCGATCATAATTTTATGAACAAAATTATTTTACCACTGCCGGCAGCTGAGTTGATTCCGCATCGGCAAACTATGTTGCTGGTTGATAAACTTCTTACTTACGATAGGTCGCAGGGTTCCGGTTCTATTCTGGCCGGAGCTGAAACTGAGACCATATTCTGTGATCGCGCCGGTAAGTTTTTGGAAGAGGTGGTGGTGCTGGAGATGATGGCCCAGGCTTATGCCTGTCTGCGTGGTTACGAAGACCGCCTGAAAGGTTGTCAGTCGAGTCTCGGTTTTCTGGTTGGCGTCAGACATTTTAATCTATGGCGCCGGATTAAGATAAGTGAAGAGTTGATAATCAAGGTGGCAACCTCTATTCAGATGGATGGTTTTTTTATGGCTGATGCGTTGGTTATGGTGGATACTGAAGAAGTTGCGGTGGCAGAGCTTAAACTCTGGGTGCCGCCGGCGGCGGAGGCGGGAAATTGAAAAAACGGATGCCGGCGTTTTCGCTTCGTATATTAGGGCTCTGTTTTATGGTGGCTGGTTTTTTCTGTGGCGGAATTCTGTTATTGCCGACAGTGGTCTCCGCTGCGGCACCAGATAAATCGTTGTCGGCAATCCTTGAGCGCATCAGTAGTGCTGCGGAAGATGTCGTTACGGTTTCAAGCCGAATGGAACAGGAGAAGCACCTGCAGGTTTTCGATGAAGTCTTAAAGGCTTCGGGCCGGTTTGCGTTTCAGCGGCCGGACTGTTGGCGCTGGGAGTTGGCTGAGCCGGTTAAATCCGGACTGGCAGTCTGTGGCGGCCACGGCCGGCGTTGGCATGAAAACAGCGGGGAAGTGAAAAGATTCAAGCTTGCAGATGAACCCTGGCTGCAGCATTTCGCGGCCCAGGTAACCGCCTGGACCACGGCTGATTTCGCTTTTCTGCAGGCGCAGTACCGGATTACATTGCTAAGCCGGAAGCCTCCGATTTTGAAACTGGTGCCGAAAGAGGCCTCTGCCCGGCAGCTGATTTCAGCTTTGGAGATTACTTTTTCTGTCGATTACCGCTATGTTGAGCAGATTGTCATTCGCGAGGCGGACAATGATTATACGGTAATAAAATTTCTTGATGTCAAGATTAACAAACCCCTGCCGCCGGACTATTTTGATTAAAAACTGCCGGTTCCCGGTTGTTTTCCAGTTCGTTGATCTCCTCTTTTACACCTTCCGGCTGCTTTTTCCAGCGGGGATGAAACCAGGCCCACTGCTCCGGATAGCGGCGGATGATATCTTCATAAGCGTCTGAACATCTCTGGGTGTTGACGAGCAGATCCCGTTTTTTGTCATCGGTAAATTCCAACTCCAAAGGTTTCTGGACTTCCAGTTGATAGGTGAAGTCTTCCTTCAGCCGGATAAACATCGGGATTACATCCAAGTTGTATTTTCGAGCCAGCACCATGGGTCCGGTTGCGGTATGGGCCCACTGGTCAAAAAATTTAACAAAAACCCCATCCACTTTCGTATCCTGATCTATCAGCATGCCGATGAACCAGCCCTCCTCCAGCGCCCGGATGATATCCCGGGTACCGGTTTTGCGGGCAATATTGTAATATCCGGCATTGTTGCGGGTTTCAGTGATTATTTTGTCGATGCGGATATTTTTATTGGTAGCGCCTACGAGCTTGATTTTATAGCCGTTTTTAGCCATCCAGGCGCCGAGTAATTCCCAGTTGCAGAAATGAGCGGTTAGAAGGATGGCGCCTTTGCCCCTTTCATTTACCGGATCAAGAATCTCCTGCCCCTTGACGCTGATAAGCTTATCCATGCCCTCTTCGATAATCCGGGGCAGACGGATGGCGTCAGCAGCACAGACGCTGAAATTCAAGAATATCTGTTTGGCGATGCGATTGATCTCGGCATAAGACTTTTCCTCGCCAAAAGCTTGCTGCAGGTGTTTTATGGTACTCATCCTTCTTGATTTTACCAGGGCCACGGGGCTGTTTAAGGTGATGCTGTTGACCATCCCTTCGGTGGCTGAGCGCAGATTATCGGCAAAAAAATAATTTTTTTTACTGGCTATCTTGACACCTGCAGAAGTCATGATTAATTTTTTTGCAGATGACGGAAAAAGCCGTTTCAAGATTTGTAGTTATAGAGAAAACTATAAGCTATCTCAGTAGGTTGGAGGCTTTTCGGCCCGGATAATAAAATGACTGTACGGATGTGGGGCCGGATCATTTTTAACCTTAAAATATCAGTTA
>JAOZKP010000126.1 GCA_029935295.1 bacterium
CATCATCATCTTCATCTTTGGTCTCATCCCGTACCGGACGTAACCATGCAAGATTCAGGTTGACTGGTCCAAAAGTAAAATCACTGGTAACACCCATGACGGTCTCAGCCCAGAGATAGCTGTTAACCTTAAACGGCTGCAGACCCATGCGAATGCGGGCTTTTTCACAGGCCCAGGGCAACTGGAAGTCAGTATAGAGCCAGCGAGTTTCAATGTTGATCGCATCACCGGAATAACTACCGCCGGAACTTTTACCTTGACCCGGTTTACCATACTCAAGCGCACCGATCTCTAAGGCATAAACCCCTTTAACCTTGCCGTCGTTGGTTGAAGCATCAAACCACATCCGGTACTTGGCCTCACCCCAGGTTTCAGATGAGGTTCCATCTCTCAAAACACCTTTTTCACTGTCTAGCCAATCATTGTGATCGGTATAGACCATAAAACGGTTGTTAAAATCACCTTTGATCTTGACGTCGGCAGCAAATGACGGCAGGGCAAAAGCCACGACCATCAGTGCTATCATAATCAAACCTAATTTCTTACTCATTTTTTTCCTCCTGTAAAACAGTTGAATTACTTTTTTTTGAGCTCTGTTATTTTCTAACAAATTTTCATAAAAAGAACATTAAGACAACAAAAAACTGACTCTGTAGCGACAAGCAACCAAGACATTTTGAATTTGCTATATCGTATAAGTATGAATATATAGCAAATTCTAATAATAGATGCAAGGGAAAAATTAAATTGTTATAATTTAACCTCAGTACCCCTTTAGATGATCGATATATTCCGGCAGAAAGAGTGAAATCTGCGGGATATAGGTGATCAGCATCAGGAAAACCAAGAGAATCATCAACCATGGCAGGGCAGCCTTGATAACCCAGGTTATGTTGTGCCCGGTTATCCCTGAGGTAACAAAAAGATTGAGACCCACCGGTGGCGTAATCATACCAATCTCCATATTGACTACCATGATGACCCCGAGATGAATCGGATTAATCCCCATTTTAAGAGCAATCGGGAAAAGTATGGGGGCCATAATCAGGATAATCGCCGAAGGCTCCATAAAGTTTCCGGCCATCAATAAAAGAATATTGACAACGATCAGGAAACCCCAGGTCGGCAAACCCCAGTCAACAATCATTGCTGCCAGGTGATGCGGTATCCGCTCAGAGGTCAAGACATGAGCAAACAACATCGCATTACCGATGATAAAGAGCAACATGATTGAGACTTTAGAGGCATCCATCATGACTTTACGCGTATCAGAGTGAAAAACAGAGCTGGGGATTGCAGTGAATGTCACTCGCAGATTACGAAACATTGCACTTCCCAAAGACTCGCCGGCTTCCTTCCAAGCAACCCCTTTCAGAGGGCCCATATCACGATAGACAAAAATTGCAATAAAGAAGGCGTAAACCGCTGAAACTGCCGCCGCTTCGGTCGGGCTGGCGATACCACCATAGATCGAGCCCAAAACGATAATGATCAGCATCAAACCCCAACCGGCATCAAAACCGGAACGTAAGAGTCCACCGAAGCCCACCCAAGGCTGAGCTGGAAGCTTTTTGACCCGAGCCACGACATAGATAACCAACATGAGCATCGTCCCCATCATGATACCCGGCAGAAAACCGGCCATAAAGAGACGCGCGGCTGAAACCTCAGTAGCGGCCGCATAAACCAGCATCACGATCGAAGGTGGGATCAAGATGCCCAGAGTTCCAGCATTGGTAATGACCCCAGCCGCCATTTTTTCAGGGTAACCGGCTTTAACCATTCCGGCAATAACAATCGAACCGACAGCTGCAACCGTAGCTGGCGAAGAACCCGAGACCGCGGCAAAAATCATACAGGCGAGAACGGATGCCATAGCCAGGCCGCCCCGGACCCAACCGATACAATCGATCGCAAAATTAATAATCCGATTAGCCACCCCACCGGTAGAAAGAAAGGCCGAAGAGAGGATAAAAAATGGAATCGCCAGGAGAGTATAGTGCTCTGACTGTGATTCAAACAATTTCAGGGCAATTGATGCCAGCGAGGTATCGGAAAAAAACAAAATTGTCGTAATACTGGAAAGTCCCAGGGCAAAAGCGATCGGCATTCCGGTCAAGAGAAAAAGCAACAATAAAACAAAAAGAGCAATCGTAGTCATACCGTATCACCTCCCCGAGCCTTGGCACTGGCTGCTTGAGCCTCCAGCACCTCTTGCGCCAGATGCATACTATCTTTAGCTTCATCCGTCAGCTTAAAGCCATCGGCTTTACCGGTAAAAATCTCCCACAAAAGCTGGAGGAGGCGCCAAGCCAGCATAATCATCCCCAAAAGCAAGATGCTGTGGCCAATCCATTTCGGAATCGGCATATCCTCTAACTCAATACCGATCAGATGCATCTTTTCCAGATAAACCCAAGCCCCTTTCATGAAAAGTCCGCAGTAGATCAAACAACAGATCACAGCAAAACCACTAATCACACGCTGGATTTTATGCGGCATGATTTTGACTAGCGCATCAACTCCGATATGAGAACCAACTTTGACTCCGTAGGAGGCACCAAAGAGAACCAACCAGGCCGAGAGATGCAGCGTCAGTTCCTGGGACCACATAAGGCCGATACCAAAACCAAAACGCAAGACCACCTCAACAAACACTAAAAGAGTCATGGAAGCTAAAAGAAGAGATATAATCGCCTCTTCCAGATTATTAATAAAACGGCTAAACATAGCAAAACCTCAACTCAGGCAAAATCCAGGATAAAAGCCTGTGGGAAAGCAAAAAAATTCACGGGCCTCCTTGAGTGAGGCCCGTGAATTAAATCAAATCAATCTATCGACTTAATCTATTTGTTGGCAGCGATAGCTGCAGCGATATAATCTTTCCCAATTTGACCTTCAAACTGCTTCCATACCGGCTTCATCTTCTCAATCCACTGGAGACGCTGGGCATCAGTCAGCTGGATAATTTCAGACCGTTTGGAATCGATAATTTTCTGACGATCATCAACCGATTTCTGAGCGGCAACTGTGTTACCGAAAACAATAGCTTCATCCAAAGATGTCTTAATTCCGGCACGCAGCTCATCCGAGAGGCCCATCCAGAACTCAGCCGAAGTGACGATCATATAATCAAGCAGACCGTGGTTTGATTCTGTAATGTAAGGCTGAACTTCAAAAAACTTCTTCGAATAGATATTGGACCAGGTGTTCTCCTGGCCATCAATAGCCTTGGTCTGCAAAAGAGTAAAAACCTCGGAGAAAGGTTTCTTCAAAGGCATCGCATCAACCGCTTCAAACTGGGCCGCCAACACATCAGAACTCATAATACGAAATTTTTTCTTACTTGCATCAGCAGGGACTCTAAGCGGAGAACTGGAGGAGAGCTGCTTGAGACCATTATGCAGGTAACCTAAACCGATGAGGCCCTTGCTTTTCAGGGACATCAACATCTTCTGACCGAAAGGGCCATTCTGAAAAGTACTAACCGCCGCCATATCCTTAAAGAGAAAGGGCAGATCGTAGAGCTGCAGGCTTTTGGTATATTTTTTAAATTTGGAGAGGGACGGAGCCGCCAACTGAACATCACCTAAAAGCATCGCTTCGAGAACCTTGTTGTCGCCAAAAAGCTGAGAATTAGGGAAAACCTCAACCACCACCTTACCGGGCAACCGTTTTTCAATCAACTCTTTGAACTTATTGGCCATCTGCCCTTTCGGGGTATTTTCAGCAACTACGTGGGAAAACTTAATGACAATCGGGCCAGCGGATGCGATTGTCGCAAACCCCATCAAGGCCACTGCCGCAATCAAACTCAAAACTAACAATCTGCATTTTTTCATCATCTCTCTCTCCTTCATTAAGATTTAACAGTTTTATGCTGATCGTTACAACAACGACCCGCCCCAAAAGATATCTTTGTTCTAAATATTTTTAATCTATAAATCGATAAAAAACAAGTCTACTATTTCTGAAATATCTGTCAGAAAATTTCTTACAAACTCTGGTCAGGCTATGGTTCTATAAGGCGATTCTGGATTGCAAACCGGGAAAGTTCAGCATTATTGCGCAAATTAAGTTTTTTCAAAAGCCGCAAACGATAAGTATCGACAGTTTTTATGCCGATATTGTAGGTATCTGCAATCTCGCGGTTAGTCTGCCCTAAAGCCAGCTGCCGCAAGACCTGAAGTTCACGGGTTGAAAGTGAATCCAGCGGGGACTTGCCGGAAACCCCTTTGGCGAGGCGCAGAGCCAGCATCTCGACTGCGGCCTCGCTCAAATAGCGAGCCCCACCATAAACCTTGCGAATTGCCGCAACCAACTGTTCTGGAGCAGAACGTTTGGTAACATACCCCATCACTCCGACCTCTATCGCCCGGACAACATATTGCTCCTCCTCATGCATAGTCAGGATAATAATCGGTAATTCAGGGTTAGCTGCCAGCAGTTGCGCCGCCACCTCAAGCCCGTCCAACCCCGGCATTGAGATATCAATAACAGCAACGTCAGGTGAAGATTTCAGTCCCAGACGGACGGCCTCACGACCGTCACTCGCCTCGGCCACAACCTCAATATCGCCGCTCTCCTCAACGATTCGCGCGAGACCGGCCCGAACTATTGCGTGATCATCAGCCAATAATACTTTTATCATATAACCTCTTCCTCCCCTATCCGAGACCGAAAACTGATCCGGGTTCCCCGGTCGGGTGCAGAAACAATTTCAAATGAACCAGCAATCAGAGTGGCCCGCTCCCGCATTCCGGCAATCCCGAGACCTCCGGCTTCGATATCTGCACCGGCAATAAAACCGCAGCCATCATCGGCAATAATCATCCGCAACTGCCCATTATCAACCACCAGTGAAATCGTCACCTGTTCGGCCTGTGAATGCCTGGCAACATTGGTCAGAGCCTCCTGCGAAATTCTGTAAGCCGCAGTTGCCAGACTATCATCAAGTTCAGGGATTTCACCTGCAACACTACAAGTGCAGGCAATTCCGGTACGACGTTCAAAATCGGCCGCATACCACTCCAGAGCTTCAACCAGGCCCAGATCGTCTAAAATTCCCGGCCGCAGACGCAACGCAATACTCCGCACCTCATCAATCGTATCATCAATTAACGAAGTCATCATCGCCGCCCTTTCTGCGGCTTTGGCATCAACCGGCCGCAGCCGGTCACCCAGCCAGACTGTCTCCAGACGCAAGGCGGTCAACACCTGACCAAGTTCATCATGGAGACCGCGAGCAATTGCGGCCCGCTCCCGCTCCTGATCTGCCAAAATACTCCCTGAAAGCCGCTGTAATTCAGCGGTGCGTTTTTTTACCTGCTGTTCGAGATCCCGGGTATAGAGACTAAGTTTTTCCTGAGCCTGTTCAAGTGCAGCTTCAGTCTCTTTCCGAGCGCTAATATCGATCGAAACCGCGAGAGAACGGACAATAACCCCGTCCCGATCCCGATCGCCAATTGCAGAGAGCAGAACATCAACCAGCTTGCCATCCCGACACACTAACTGATAGGAGATATCTTTACAATAGCCTGTCTGGAAAAACTCCGGCAAAATCTTGGATTCAGAGTATTTACGTGATTCAGGCGTCAGAAAATCAAACAACGGCTTGCCCACCACTTCTGAACGAACATAGCCTAAAACTTCGAGCCAATTATCACTGACACTAATTAATAAACCGTCCCGATTGATTGAATGCAGCATTGCCGGGGTGTTGTGATAGATTGAACGATAACGCTTTTCACTCTCACGCAGAGCCTGTTCGGCTTTCTTCCGCTGGACAATCTCGACACTGGCATTCCGGTAGAGAAAAAATACTGCCAACCCTACGAGAATACAGAGGGTGATCACCGTCGGCACGGTCACCCGCACCAACGGGTCGAAAACCACCTTATAAATCGCCTTAAGGCTACGCAGATGAATTACCTGCCAACCCGGGAAGCCATCAATTTCCAGGCGGTTGACAAGATAACGACGACCACTCTCATCAACGGCATAACGGCTACCGTCCGGTTTTAACCCGACCCCTGCCCAGGGACCTTTGCCAAATTGCCGGGACTCAACCAGTTGCTGCCGTTCAGATTCACCACCCTGCCACAACAACTTAAAAAGCCACGGTTTCCGGTTGGCAATAAAAATCAGGCCATGCGGATCGGTAACCACAACTATTTCATCCCGGCTTTGCCCCAGCTTCCTCTCAATCTGCTCTAGCGATGCTTTAATCACCACGACACCCAGCGGATGCGGATCAGATTCTACGAAAACCGGATAACTGCAATAAATTCCCCGCCGGCCAGAGGTTGTTCCCAGGGCCATGTAAGATGCCGGCAAACCCATTATGGCTGATTGAAAATAGGGGCGAAAAGCGAAGTTCTTACCGACAAAACTGTCTGGAGCCGCATGGTTACTGGAAGCAACCGTAACCCCGTTTTTATCCATAAGGTAACAGACATCCGAACTTAATGCCCGGTTGAAGTGATCTAATAAGTTCTCAACTCTCTGCCTATAAACATTTTTCTGTAGATTATTTGCCGGTTTTTCTAAAGCCGCATCTGTTTCACCAACTCGCCCCGCAAAAAATTCAACTAATTGCCGCATCCCAGCCAGTGCCCGAACCGGCTTGACGTTTTCTGAAAGATAACTCGAAAGGTTCTTCTGAATAATTTCAATGCGGGTATTCGCATTATGCTCAGCTTCGGCAAAAGCGGCCCGCTTTAAAGAAGCATAATAGAGATAACTCCCGGTTGCTGCCGACAGAAAAACCAACAGAGATAAAACTAAAAAAATCAGTCGCAGTTTCATTTTAACAAATCGATATACAAAGGTTATAATCAGCCGGGGATTGCTTTTTTCTGTAAGGATAACTAATATCCAGCCAGAAATTTTTACTTAGCCATCCCGGAACCTTTTACGAACGCATCACAGTTGACTAACACGCAGACTTAAGAACTGTCAACCCGGCATCCAAATTGAAATTAAACAGGCATTATGACGACAACCCCTATTCTTGGCTTTATCGGCCCTAGCAACAGCGGCAAAACGACTCTGCTGACTAAAATAATCCAACAGTTAACCGCATCCGGTTTAAACATCGGCGCGGTCAAACATCATCACCGCACTTTTTCGATTGATCACGAAGGCAAAGACAGCCATCGTTTCACAGCTGCCGGAGCTCGGAAGACAATTATTACCGGCCCGCACCAGACCGCTCTAGTCGAGCAGACCCCGGAACAGATTCCGCTTGAACTGCTGGCTACAAAATATTTAGACGACCTCGACCTGATCATCGTTGAAGGATTTAAGCAGAACCCTATCCCTAAAATTGAAGTCCAGCGTCAGGAGCTCAACCTACCGCTTATCAGCCACAGCGACACGCACTGCGATCCCAATCTGATTGCGGTCATCAGCAACGGCCAGCCAACGCTGGACCTGCCTCTATTTGACCTGGATCAGATTTCCGAAATATGCACGTTTATCTGCCGCCATTTTAATATCCCCTCATAACTGAACAACTTATGAACTCACAGTTGCAAACAAAGCCTGAATTAAGCGGGGTTGTCCTCGCCGGCGGCCGGGCCGGGAGACTTAAAGGACAGGATAAAACCAGACTCCAATTCGGCGGTCAAACCCTGCTCGCCCGCACCCTTGAGATCCTTGATCCTCTCTGCAGCGAAAAACTTATCAGCAGTAACAGTTTAAAGACAT
Organism: bacterium; assembly: GCA_029935295.1. Classification (GTDB taxonomy): domain Bacteria; phylum Desulfobacterota; class Anaeroferrophillalia; order Anaeroferrophillales; family Tharpellaceae; genus Tharpella. Next base: position 7,711 of record JAOZKP010000126.1, read on the forward strand.
ACAACAACTGTAGAATTATCCCCGACCGCAGCCCAGGCCAGGGACCACTCGGAGCGCTCTACAGCTGCCTGCTGGCCGCCCGCAACCCCTATCTTCTGATTGTTGCAACCGATATGCCTTTTATCACCACCGGGGCATTACAAAAACTCTGGCAGGAACAAGATGGATTTGACGTTGTCATCCCGAAATCTCCGGACGGAATGCAGCCACTGGCCGCCCTTTACAGCAAGAAGTGTATTTTACCGATCAGGTCCCAACTAGAGCGGGGAAATTTAAAGATCAGAAGCTTCTTTTCCGAGGTTCGCGTCAAGGTCATAAACTGTCAGGATTTCCCCGACATCTATCACAAAAACATCTTCCTCAACATCAACTCGCCCGCCGATCTGCAAAAAGCCCAATC
>JAOZKP010000127.1:0-1059 GCA_029935295.1 bacterium
ATTGTTATCCCGGCTCTGCCGATAGGATAAGAACATGATTAATCTGCAAACCAGTGATCTAAGAATTCGTGAAGCCCGGCATCTCTCACCCCCGGCAGTTCTTTTAAATAAATTTCCCTTAAGGGAAGAGGGCGCCAGCTTTGTTTTACAAAGCCGCCAGGCAATTGCTGAGATTATAACCGGACAGGACTCAAGGTTACTGGTGGTTGCCGGGCCCTGTTCAATTCACGACCCCGAAGCTGCCATCGAATATGCCCAGCGCCTCCGCGAATTGGCTCTGAACTATCCGGATGAACTTTTTGTGGTCATGCGGGTATATTTTGAAAAGCCACGCACTGTGGTCGGCTGGAAAGGGTTGATTAATGACCCCATGGTTGACGGCAGTTTCGCCATTAATGAAGGCTTGGAGATCGCCCGCAGGCTTCTGGTTGAGATTACCGACCTGCAAGTTCCGGCAGCAACCGAATTTCTGGATACGATTATCGGTCAGTTTATTGCCGATCTCATCAGCTGGGGCGCGGTCGGCGCCCGCACCACCGAGAGTCAGATTCATCGGGATCTGGCCTCCGGCCTCTCAATGCCGGTCGCTTTTAAAAACGGCACTGACGGTGATATTCAAGTCGCAATCGATGCCGTCCGGGCAGCCCGGACCCCGCAATGGTTTCCGTCAATTACACGGGAAGGTGTAGCCGCGATTCTCGCTACCAAAGGCAATGAATGGGGCCATATCGCCCTGCGCGGCGGCAGTAAAAGCGGCCCCAATTTTGAAGCTGTCGCAGTCACAGAAGCGGTCTCCCTGCTCAAAAAATCAGGACTCCCACCCTATCTGATGATTGACTGCAGTCACGGCAACAGCTGCAAGGATCACCTGAAACAGATTGCCGTTGCTGATACCGTCAGCCGCCAGATCGCGGCCGGCAACAGTTCTATCTGCGGGATTATGCTCGAAAGCCATCTCGTAGCCGGCAAACAGAAATATACCGACAAAGCCTCATCCTGCTACGGACAAAGTATTACCGATGCCTGCATCTCGATTGAACAGACCGCAGAGATTTTTGC
>JAOZKP010000127.1:1159-8101 GCA_029935295.1 bacterium
AGTTGCTGTGCTTTCTCGGTCTTTTTGGCGCCGACCTTCTCGCCGCAAACCAGATAGTCGGTCTTTGAACTGACAGATTTCTGCACCTTTATCCCGAGTTGCCGAGCCCGGTTTTCGATCTCCTCCCGGCTGCCACTCTGAAGCTTGCCGGTGAAAACCACACCTTTACCGGTAAATTGATGCTGCACCTGCAAGTCCGCTGCCACCGGCACCGTTAATCTCAGATTAAAACCCAAACCCAGAAGATGCTCAATCTCAGCCTGACGCTGACTTATCCCCTGCGTAATATTCTCAGCTGTAAGTTCGGCAAAACCCGGGATATCGGCAATTTCCTCTGCCGCAACCCCGCGAATCAACCTTGTTAACGGGATCTCATTCAGCAGGCGGCGGCTGTCGCCACGCCCTAAAGAAGAGATACCGAATGCCGCCAAAAAACGCCAGTCATCAACTTCTTTAGCCCGACTCAGCTGCAGGGATGCAGAAAGATTTTTCGCCTGCTGCGGCCCGAAATCGAACTTTAAGAAATCAGCCTCCGTCAAAGCATAAATTTTTTCGAGAGTATCAATATCATTTTCAACCAACCGCTGAATTGTCTTTATGCCAAACCAGTCAACCGTCCCCAGGGTCTTAAACCAGTGCCGAATCATCTGTTCCGCCTGGGCCGGGCAGTGGGGATTGCGGCACTTTAAGAAATCATTACTCCAAACAAGCTGACTACCGCAGCTCGGGCAACTCTCCGGCAGGGTCACAACCGAAGCTTCCTTAATAACTTTTTCAAGTTTGGGGATCACCTCACCGCTACGGATTATCTCAATCACCGCCCCGGGCCCGAGTCTCTGCTCTTTGACCACTCCGGCATTATGAGCCGTGACCCGGCGGATTGTCGCCCCGGAGATATTGGTCGGCTGAACTTCGAGCACCGGCGTAATTGTCCCCGTCCGCCCCACCTGCCAAGTAATGCTTATCACATCGGTTTCAGCAATCTCACCCTTACTCTTTATAGCAATCTGCCAGCGATAGTGATGGTCCGTATGCCCGAGAAATTCCCGCAATTCAAGCTCCACCACCTCGGCAACCATTCCATCCAGAGGATAATCGGTCTGCTGCTCCAGACCTTCTTTAATTTCATCAAGTCTGCCTACAAGTTCAGCCCCACTGCCCCGCCACTCCGGCAGCTGGGAATAAGGAACAAATTGTACGGCGCCAGCGGCCAGGGCCTCACGGGCATAAGGATTTAAGGTATCGGAATTTATGATACCGACAACCAAGTTACGCGGATGTTCAAAATGGGCTGCAAGATGCTCGGCAAAGTATGAATTGGTGATAACAATTTCACCCAGACCCTGCCCCCGGCCGCCGACAGCAACGACTCCCTTCGCAAATGCAGAGCTGATTTCATATCCGGTTTCACCATTTCCCCGGGTGGCAAATATCTCTCCGTCATCCCGCGCGGCCAAGCCGTCAAGTTTTGCCGTCAGGCGCAGGGTCGGCTGCGGCAGATCATGTTCGCCGGCACACTTTTCAGCGCGCTCGATAAATCGTCCGAGCGCCGTCAGGGTGTAGGCTTTCTCGGTTGAAAGCATCGGCTGCGGGTGGCGAATTTCGCGCTTGCCGGAAAACGACTCCGGCTCTACCTGATGCAGAAATGGATGGTCAGCTGCTAAACCGCGAAGCTCTTCAATCAGATTATCATATTCAGTATCACTGATTAAGGGATTTCCTTGACGATAAGCCCGGTTATAGAGTTCGAGTTTTTCAACCAACACTTCAATTTGCATGTTTTTTTGGTTTTGACTGACAGATGTCGACATAGGCTTAGATCTTCCCGACGCATTTATAGTAAAGAGTAAGATTGTTACCAATGATAAAAGCAAGATGCTGAAATTTTTCATCGGACAATTTAGTGGCTCACAAATATTTTCATTGAACCTGCAGAAGTTTACCAGATTTATAGGTGACCGGAGTGAGCTGTTTGGCAAATACACCATCGGCTGTGACGGTCGTGGTTCCGGTCAGTAGTTCAAGACTTGGCACTTTTAGCAGAGAATCGACAAGATCAGTCGCCTCTCCTTTAGCCATCAACTCCCGGGCCTCGGTTAAAAGCCGGACTGTATCATAAGCATAAGCATCATAAATTGAGGCCGGTTCATTATAGGCCTTTAGATAGAGACTTTTATAACTTTTAACCAAGTTCGAAGAATGAGGCGAATGAAAACTAGAATCGATAAAAATTATGCCATCAAGTTTGCTGTCCGCCCCCTTTGCAAAGTTCAACTCACTACCGCGGTTAGTTGCATACAGATGTTGCTGCTCAACCCCGAAAAAGGCAAGCTGCGGCACAATCAGACGCAACCGAGGCCAGAAATCAGCGATTACCAAAGCGGAAAAGGGATAACATGGAATCGCATCACCCTTTCTATCTCGGTCTAAATCAAGCTTGGCTTGTGGCTGCCGCAAGCCTTTTATTACCGAGCTGAAATCTACAGCAGCCGGATCGTAGCCTGAATTTTTCCAGATTGTAATTTCTTGAGTACGACAGGATTGTGTGAAAACCTTGCTGAAAAGATTACCGAAACTATTCTCGGGATGGAGCAGAGCCACCCGGGTTTCCTTATACCGGCGCAGAAGCCGGACAATCTCCCGGGCCTCATCGGCGGCATTTAAAAAATGCTGAAAGATGCTTCTATCAGTGTTTGTGAGTTCCGGCTGCGGGGCCAGAAGGATGAGCGGTAACTGTAAAGAAATTGCCGCCTTGACCACCGGTTGTGCCAGAGAACTTTGAATCGGCCCAAGGATAATATTGACTCCCCGCTTCTTAAAATCAGCCAAGGCTGTAGCCGGAGAGATTGCAGCGGAATCGATATAATCTATCTGCCAAGGGAAAACTGCTGTTTTCCCCGCTGCCAGAGCGAGCTCAAGGCCGTGTTTGAAACGTAAACCAATCCCGGAATAGGCGCCGCTTAACGGTAAAAAAGCGCCGATTCTGCAAACAGTATCTGGCGCCAGTGCAGACCGGCCAACAACAGGCATCCCGGCCTGAGACAAATTTACCGGTTGAGACTGCAACTTTCTGTCCGTGCGGGACCCATTGCGAACCATTTCACTGCCGGCACTGATCGCATAAGCAAACCCGAAACTGCTGATAAAGATTGCAAAGCCGATCAAAACTGAAATAAAAGTTTTTCTCATTTGTGCTCTTAAATGGATAAATTAAGCCCAGTCGGAAGACACACTATAACCACAAAAGAGGAATTAACACAAAAGAAACTTGATGATCTCGTACCGAACTTTAAACAAAAGGGCAAACAAGGCACAAAAAAGGGATGCACAAATTTGTACATCCCTTCACTATAAATCAAGCTTATCTCGAATAATCTCAGCTGTTCTTAACCGCAGCCCGGCCGAGATGGAAGGCTTTAAGATTTAAGTCAACCAGCTTCGGCGGCAAGATCTCTTTGATTTTGCTCTCCCAGAGACTCTCCGGCAGGGAGAGAAAGCTGGAGACGGCACCGACCATGACAACGTTGGAGGAGCGGGTGTTACCGGCCTGTTCGGCAAGGCCAAGACCATCAACCAGGAAGGTTTTCTCACCAAATGCCAAAATCTGTTCCGGAACATCGCCGGGATATTCAGCCACACCAGCCGCAACCGTACTTGGATTGATACGCATACTGTTGTAGATAATCGTGCCCCCGGCTTTTAAGCAGTGGACGTTACGCAGGGTTTCAAGACGCTCAAATCCGATCAGAAAATCAGCCTCACCCGGGTCAATCGTCGGTGAATAGACTTTCTCACCAAAACGGACATGACTGGTAACGCTGCCGCCGCGCTGCGACATACCGTGAACTTCACTCTGTTTGACATCAAGGTCGGCTTCAATCGCCACGGAGGTAAAAATCTGGCTCGCCAGGAGCACCCCCTGACCGCCAACTCCGGCCAATAAAATATTTGTATTTTCCATTATTTACCCTCTCCAATTGCATCGAATTTACAGACCTGAGCACAAACGCCACAACCGGCACACATGTTAGGATCAATAACAACAAACTTGTCATCCCCGTCCTCTTCAAGCGAGAGTGCATTACAACTCACTTTCAGACATTGTTTACAGCCGGTACATTTATCACGGTCAACCGTATAAGCCGGATGGCTGATACGGTAGCGCAGGACACAGGGTGCCTCAACCACAACCACCGTCATCTCATCAGAGGCCAGGGCGATCTTCATTTTGTCTTCAATATCTTTCAAATCGTAAGGATCAATCTTGATAACATTTTTAATCCCGAAAGCCTTAACCAGCGCCGGGATATCAGCTGCAATCGCGTCTTCGCCGCCTAAGGTTTTACCGGAACCCGGGTTTTCCTGACCACCGGTCATACCGGTCGTCCGGTTATCGAGAATCATGGCAACCGAGTTGCTCTTGTTGTAGATACTGTTTAAGAGACTGGTCATCCCGGAATGAAAGAAGGTTGAGTCACCGATGACTGAAACCACTTTCTGATCCATCTCATCGCTACTACCGATGGCTTTGGCCATACCGTGACCCATACTGATGCTCGCACCCATACAGACACAGGCGTGCATCGCTGAAATCGGCGGCAGAGCTCCCAGGGTGTAACAACCGATATCACCGGAAACAAAAACCTTGAGTTTTTTCAGGATAGTAAAGATTCCGCGATGTGAACATCCCGGACAAAAAGCCGGCGGCCGACCCGGCAGATCAGCGGCGGCATCTTTAATCGCAACCGTAACCCCTTCAACCTGCGCTTTAATGAAAGCAGCACTAAATTCACCTTCGAGCGGAAATAGATCTTTGCCGTGGGCAATATCAACGCCCATCACCGTAATCTGGTCTTCAAAAAAGGCATCACCCTCTTCAATAATAAACAGCTCATCAACCTTACCGGCAAAATCTTTAATCTTGTTTTCCGGCAAAGGATAGGTAAGACCCAGTTTCAGGACTGACGCATTCGGCAGTGCCTCTTTAACGTACTGATAACTGATGCCGTTGGTGATGATTCCGACTTTGGTATCACCCATCTCGACCCGGTTAAGCTCGGTCGTTTCAGCAAACTCTTTCAATTTCAGAATACGCTCTTCCACCAACGGATGGCGCCGTTTGGCACTAACCGGCAGCATCGTATATTTCGGCATATTCTTTTCGAGCTTCACTTCGCCGGGCTGTTCTTTACGCTCGCCTAAAGTAACAATACTCTTGGAGTGCGAAGTCCGGGTTGTCGTCCGATAGAGAACCGGAGTATCGAACTTCTCACTGATATCGAGAGCGATCGCAACAAAATCCTTACACTCCTGACTGTCACTGGCTTCGATTGCCGGAATTTTGGCAAACTTGGCATAATTGCGGTTGTCCTGCTCGTTCTGGGAACTGTGCATTGACGGATCATCAGCACTAACCAAAATCAGACCACCGTTAACCCCAGTGTAGGAGAACGTAAAAAGCGGATCTGCAGCGACGTTGATACCAACATGCTTCATGGTCACCAGAGTCCGGGCCCCGGCAATGGATGAGCCGATTCCAACTTCCAAAGCAACCTTTTCATTCGGAGTCCATTCGGAGTAGATATCGGAATAATTTTTGACATTTTCGAGAATCTCGGTTGAGGGTGTCCCGGGATAACCCGCAGCCAGTTTTACGCCAGCCTCCCAGACTCCGCGGGCAATCGCTTCATTACCCGATAAAATTGCTCTTTCTTCGCTCATAGTTTTAACCTCTGTTTGAATTTGATTAACAAGTTACTTTCATGACCAGTGCGGCAGCAGTATCACCAGCGGCACAACCAGCGAAGAGGCCGTAACCGCCGCCCTTTAAGACCAACTCTTCAATCATTTCGATCATACAACGGCCGGCAGTCGGTCCCTGCGGATGACCGAAGACCAGAGAACTGCCGTAATTATTAAAACCATTTGCATCAATACCCATCTCTTTCGCAAGATAGAGATCATTAACCGCAAACGGGTTATGGGTCTTAAGTGATTTAACATCTTTAATGCCGATGCCGGCTTTCAGCAGAGCTTTTTCCGCAGCCGGAACTACAGCGGCGGCCATGTAACCTTTTTTCTCACGAGAAAATGCGTAGGAGAGAATCTGAATCTCGACATTTTTATCACTGCTAAGTTCTTTGGCATTATCGCGGTCGGTGACGATCAGGCCGCAGTTACCATCGGCCGGATGAGTCTGAGAACCGAAAGTATGCACCCCTTCCGGCAGAACCGGACGCAGGCCTGCCAGGCCATCTTTAGAGGTCGGAGCCACGCCTTCATCTTCACTGAAAGTGATAGTTTTCTTTCTGCTGATTTTAAGCTCAATCGGATACATATAACGTTTCTGGAAAGCCCGGTCATCGGCCAGAGCATCCTGATACTGTTCAAAACGCCGCAAAGCCAGATCATCACACTCTTCCCGAGTGATACCGGCCTCTTTCGCCACATTCTCAGCAGTTTCAATCATCGCGTTTTTCGCCCAGGGATCGTTGCCGAAATTGTCCATCAACCAGTTTTCAGTCTCAAGCTGGGCCCCCGGACCTTTCGGATTCGGCCAGGCCAGATGCGGGCCATTGGAACAACGATCCGACATTAAGGTGAAGGCTTTGTTATATTCACCCATTTCGATCCCAAGTGCCGCCTGATAAACACAGGTGGTTGAAGTCGAACAGGCCTGGCTGATGATGCAGCCCGGAATGCGCTCGGCTCCCATCATCGCCGCAGCCCAGGGGCTGGCATAGAAACCGTGATTCTGGGGAATTGTAAAACCATAATAGAGGTATTCAAAGACACCGGCATCAATCTCTTTGTCAGCAAGCCAACGTTTCGTGGTCGCTGCGGCCAGTTTAATCCCATTCTCATTCGACAAACTCCCCTGCCAACGAGCAAAAGGTGAAGAGTAGTAGCCACCGTAAGGGATATAAGCTTTTGTAAACATAG
>JAOZKP010000416.1 GCA_029935295.1 bacterium
CTTCACCGGGATTATGGTTTACCATACACCAATCATCGAGACAGCGATTGGCATAGACCAGGTTCGCATGAGTCAGGCAGGCTCCTTTAGGAACGCCCGTGGTGCCGCTGCTGTACAGGATCATTGCCAGATCTTCAACTGGATTCAGTCCTATTTCACCTGTGAAAGGGGTTGTTTTTTTGATGATATCATCAAAAAAGAGGTGGCCTTTTTCGTGCTGTTCAGCTTTGGGAATTTTTCCGAGAAGCCCGCCAAAAAAACCTTTAACTAAGGGAAGATATGATTTAACATTACAAACCACCACAATTTCAACTTCTGTATCGACAATAGCTTTTACAGTCGTTGGGTAAAATATGGGATGATCCATACAGAATGCAACCTTCGCCCCGCTATCCTTGAGCTGGAAATTGAGTTCTTCTGCGGTATAAAGCGGGTTGCACGTAACACAAACCGCCCCGGCCTTCAATACGCCGAAGTAAATCTCCGGGAACTGGGGTATATTGGGCAGAAAAAGCGCTATACGATCTCCCTTTTTCACGCCTTTAGATTTCAGAAATCCCGCGACCCTGTCGGCAATATCTCTTACCTTTTTGTAGGTTTTCTTGGCCCCTTGGTAGATCGTAAAAATTTGATTCGGATATTTCTCAGCGGCATCATCCAACATCGAAAATAGCGGAATTTTATATCCTGTTATTGTCTGAGGAACACCTTGAGGCCAGCTTGATTGAGATCGTTCTTTTGAATTCATAGCTTCTCTGTTTTTATAAATTAATCAATATCAGGTGCGAGCCAGATTTACACCACTTAACTTTGTCGGCAGCTACGACTCGTTCAGCACAACCTCGGCTCGCACCCAAACCATAATATCTATACAATACGATTTTTCAAATTAGTAATCTGGGCCTCAGCTTCTGCAACCATTCCTTGCAGAAGCTCTTCACAACTGGGGATATCATGGATCAGGCCAATTGACTGGCCAACGTACATGGGGGCCGCCTCCACATCGCCAGTGACCCAGGCCTCAGCCCCTCGCTTTCCAGCGATCAGAGGGAGAAGCTCTTCCAAACCACCGCCACGGGCCTCTACTTCCAGAACTTCGGCCACAGTTTTATTTTTTAAGGCGCGACCCTGCATACCCAGCGATTTAGTAATTAGGGTGGTATCCTGTTCCTGACGTTTAACGAGTTCCATCTTGATATTTCCGTGTACTTCACACTCTTTTGTCGAAATAAACCGACTCGCCATCATCACCCCTTCAGCCCCTAGTGCCAGGGCCGCCGCGAGCGTAACCCCATTTGCAATACCACCGACCGTAACTACGGGGATGGATACAGACTCAACAATTCTCGGGGTCAAGACCATCGTTGAAACATCATCATCGAGCGGATGCCCACCCTCTTCAATACCGGCGGCATAAATGCCGTCATAACCAACCTCTTCCGCATGTTTGGCATGGCGGACGGAGCCAACCTTGTGAAACATTTTAACCCCAGCGCTCTTAAGTGTTTCAATCAACTCCATACCGCCGAGTTTGTCTAAAGGCGTACCGGAGACTTCGACCCCGGCGACTTTTTCTTCGGCACAAACCCGAAGATACATCTTGTGATGTTCACTGGTAATCCGCATAGAGGGTAATGCCGTGACATTCACCATAAAAGGGTTGTCAGTAAGCTTTCTGACCTCTTTAATTGCACCACGAAACTCATCTTCAGTCTCATAATTGGCGGCCGTAAGATTGCCCAAACCACCAGCATTGGAGATAGCCGCACATAACGTGGGCTTACAAAGCCACATCATGGCCCCGCAAAGAATCGGATATTTGACGCTGAACATTTCGGTAATTGCTGTTTTAATCATTTTTTTTCCTATAGTAAAATTTCGAGGTTTTCGAGAGGATAGGCCATACACGGGTGGATAAAACCAAAAGCCCGGTCGGATTTTCTTAATTTGACACTACTCGGGTGAAAAACCTTGCCCGATAGAAGTTTGGTTCGGCAAAGACTACACTCCCCAGAGCGACAGGAGGTTTCGAGGATAATTTTAAATCTCTCTAAAGTGTTCATCAAGGGTTCCCCGGCCTTGGCGTCGATGGTCAAACCATTACTAAGAGTGATTTTAAATGTGGCATCCCCTTTGACACTTTCCGGCCAGGCTGGTTGTTTGGTGACATCCGCCGGCGGACCAAAGACTTCGACCCGAACCCGTCTTTTGGGAATCCCCAATTTCTCAAGCTCAGCCAGCACAAATGTGTACATAACTTCCGGGCCGCAGACATAAAATGTTTTATCACTGGTATCCCCAACCAACTCCGTAATCAAATCCGCAGTAATAAAACCTGTAACCCCATTGTAGTCCGCCGGCGGTTCCGAAATAACCGTAGTGACGGTCAGGTTTGGATGTCCTTTTGCTCTCTCGGCCAACTCAT
>JAOZKP010000128.1 GCA_029935295.1 bacterium
GAAAAACCGGCGGAAAAGTATTTAAAAGAAAATTCAAGTCATAAAATCGAGCTCTATTTTATCAGATCATCAAGCCGGCCTTGAAATATCTCTTTTTCGGAATAGGCGAGGATTTCACTCATCCCCTTCTCGGCAACATCGAGCAGGGCTGACATCTGCTGTCGGCTGAAAGGATGCTCTTCGGCAGTGCCCTGAATTTCAACCAGCTCAAACTTATCCGTCATCACCACATTCATATCAACTTCGGCCGTGGAATCTTCAGGATAGTTCAGATCAAGCAGAACCTCACCCTTGACAATCCCGACACTGATTGCCGCCAACCGTTTAGTCAGCGGTTTCCAGTTGGCGCCCATTTCCGGCTGCAATTTCAGCAGGGCCAGACCCAAAGCAACGAAAGCCCCGCAAATCGATGCAGTCCGGGTACCGCCATCGGCCTGAAGAACATCACAGTCGAGCGTGATTGTGCGCTCACCTAAAACATCAAGATCGGTAACCGCCCGCAAGCTGCGCCCGATCAGGCGCTGGATTTCGAGAGTACGCCCGCCCTGGCGGCCGCGATTAACCTCACGGCCGGAACGCTCATGCGTACTCGCCGGCAGCATCGAATATTCCGCCGTCAGCCAGCCGCCGCCGGAATCGCGCCGGAACCGGGGTACACCGTCGGCAACTGAAGCCGCACATAAAACCCGGGTCTGACCACATGAAATTAACACTGATCCGGCCGGATGATCGAGAAAATCGGGAATAATTTTTAAATTGCGTAACTGATCCGCACTGCGTCCATCAACTCTCATTTATATGACCTCAATTTTAATTTATAAATAACGATAGTCGGTATAACCAACTTCATTCTTTTTGCAATACTCAATCCCCCGATCCAGCGCCAGAAGCATTTGCTCCTTATCATCCGGCAGCTGCGCATCTAAAGGCACAATGTTGGATGCGTGATCATTCAAAAACCGGGATGTCACCTCCAGCCCGGCGACGATATCGCGCTCCTCTTCAATACTGACCAGCGGTGAAACCTGCGTGAAACTTCCCTCATCAATCCATCTCGCGATATCTGATTTGGGAATCGGAGTCAGCGTCCGCACCCGGATAAAATGCGGGTCGATCGCATTTAAAACGCGAATTGTTCCCTGCCGGTGATCCATTGTCAACTCCATCCCGCCAATCCCCAACAGAACATAAATCGAACATTGAAAACCGGCATCTTTCGATTTCAAGGATCCCGCAATTATCTCATCCGCCGTCGGTCCTTTGTGAATCAGTTGCAGCACCTTATCGGAACCACTTTCCAGGCCGATATGGAGCCGGTTCAGACCGGCTTCGCGAATCCGCAACAGATCTTCCGGAGTTTTCTTTAACACGGTTTTCGCCCGGGCATATGAAGTCACCCGTTTGAGATCGGGAAAAACTTTATAGAGATGGTTTAAAATTTCAACCAGGTCGTCAGCGGACAACAGCAACGAGTTGGAATCGCCGAGAAAAACATGATCTGCACCGCGACCGTAAACCTGCGGCATGAGATCGATATCCGCTTTAATCTCAGCCATTGTTTTCCGCGCAAACGGATATTTCTTATACATCGAACAGAAAGCACACTTATTCCATGGACAACCATGCGTGACCCGCAGTAACATACTCTGCGCTTCGGACGGCGGCCGGTAAGGAGGAAAATCAAACGAATGAACTGCAGCAGCAACCATAAACACTCTCCAAAAATTTTATAACTTCAACTAACACCTGTCATTTTAACGGGAGCTCTGCATAGCACAAAATCATTTTCACGTCACCATTTCCTTTGCAAAAAATAGAAAGATTTTCTGATATCCATCCAAATCTCATATAATAATTTTATCAGCAGCAAGCTTCACCAACTTCATTAATGAGACGGTGAGAAAAAAATTTAACTGAACAAAAATTTTCTCTGTGTTCTCTGTGCTCTCTGTGGTAAAAAAGCTTTACTTGCCCGGCACCAAAACTTACTTACTAAGTTCCTAAATATGAAATTGAAAAATAAAAAAAATCAAGACAATGAAGTATCACTTGTTAACCAGGGGAAATTATTCTACCTGATGGGCGCCTCCGGAGCCGGCAAGGACAGCCTGATCAACTACGCCCGCCAACACCTTAACGACCCGGCCCGCTTCAAATTTGTCCGGCGCCAGATTACACGACCAACCAAACCCGGCGATAACAATAATGATGACTATCTCTCTCCGGCCGAATTCGAACGCCAAAATGCTGCCGGTGACTTTGCAATGAGCTGGGAAAGACATGGCACCCGCTACGGTATCACTAACGAAATCAATTTCTGGCTCAAAGCAGGCCTCCACGTAATCATTAACGGCTCCCGCCACCATTACCCGACCGCCCGGAAAACTTACCCCGATCTTTACGCCATCTGGATCACTGCCAATCCGGAAATTTTATGGCAACGTCTGCAAAAACGAAAACGGGAGACCCCTGATAAAATAAAAGAACGGATGGCATCAGCAACCAGCTTCACCCTACCAAATTCAAGTAGCAAATATAGTATTATTGAAAACAATGGCCCTCTGATTGAAGCCGGAGAACAATTTCTGAGGATATTATCGCCCTAAATACTCAGCCGCAAACCTTACCAATCAAAACTTGACAAAACATTGTTTTCATACTACTCGGTCAGGTGACATAACTCATTTTCACTTAATGCGGGAACAAATCCCGCAACCCAAACCGGGTTTAAGGCCCGCAAATAAGTGACCTTATCAGAACATTTTCTGATTTTTTCTTGTTTTTTTGTGTAGAAAATAACCTGTAAGGCACTAAAAACAAAACGGACAAGGAGGCACTATGAACAGATCGATTCGGAGAATATCTCTTTATGTCATTATGACGACAATTGCCGCGGCCCTGCTCTGGGGCTGTGCCGGCAGCAATAAACCGGACAATGTTACGTGCACGGGTGCAGTTGAGTGGCAGATCTGCGATGAGGCCAAAATCACCTCTTTTGCCTGCGAGCTCGGTTCTTTCAAGAAAAAACCGGCGTTAGTCTATACGGTTGCGGTTAAGAACATCACCGAAAAAGCCCATCGTTACCGGATCAATATTTTTCTGCTCGACCAGGATAAGGCCGCCGGTTACCTGGTACCGCGCAAAGGCAAGCCTCCGGTCGTAAAACCGGGCGAAACGGCCACCGTTAAGATACCGTTTTTCAAGGCAAGCAAAACCTCAGAAAAGATGCTGGTCATTCTGAAAACCATCGGCGAATAGACCAGCTCTGGCTACGCACATAAGCAACAAGCACAAAGTATTTATTTACTGAAATAATTATACAGGAGAAAGATACCATGATTAAAAAAACAACTTTCATTCTCGCCCTGGTCGCAGCTCTGGGATTACTTTTCAGTTTCCAGGCCAGCCAGGCTGACGCGAAAACCCGTTTTATCTCAATCGGCACCGGCGGCACCGGCGGGGTCTACTATCCTTACGGCGGCGGCGTCGCCGAAATCTGGACCAAACATGTAAAAGGCGTAAAAGCCGTAGCCGAGGTTACCGGAGCCTCTGTCGAAAACACCAAACTCTGCCACAAAGGTGAGACCCTGTTTGGTGAGATCATGAGTGATGTTGCTTACCAGGCCTATACCGGCACCGGCAAGTTCAAAGACAAACCCCAGAAAATCCGGGGGATGTTTGTGATGTATCCCAATGTCTACCATATTGTCACCCGTCAGAGTTCTGGCATCAAAAGTATTGCCGAACTCAAAGGGAAAAAAGTTTCGGTCGGCGCTCCCGGCAGCGGTACCGAATTTATGACCAACCTGATTCTCGAAGGTGCTCTTAATGTGCCTTACGACTCTTTCAATGTCTTCCGGCTCTCTTTCAACGAGAATGCCAACGCGTTGAAAGACAACTCAATTAACGTCGGCATCTGGTGTGTGGCCCCACCGACCTCATCAATCATGGATCTTGCCACAACTCATAAAATCAGCATCATCCCGTTCACCAAAGCCGAGATTGATACCGTCACGCAAAAATACCCCTTCTACTCCGGCTATACTCTGCCCGCCGGCATCTACAATGGCCAGGATCAGGATATCTACACGGCCTCAGTCTGGAACACCTTTATCTGTAATGCCGATATTGATGAAGAGCTGGTCTACGAGCTTACCAAGGCGGTCTTTGAGCACCAGGAATTCCTGATGAAAATCCACCATTTCGCCAAATATACAACCCCTGAAAATGCGGTCAAATATTCGGCAATCCCGCTGCATCCCGGCGCCATCAAATACCTTAAAGAGAAAGGAATTAAAGTGCCCGAACGCCTGATTGCAAAATAGATGAAAGAGTTCCGGTTCCGGCCGCCAGCCAGATTCTGGCGGCCGGAACTATTTATCCTCTGGGCAATCCTTTTCCTGTCGACTTCAGGACTCAGTGCGGCTTCTTCGGATTTTGGCCCGCGGCTGGTCGTAAGTAATTTTTCGACGGCCGAAGTGATCACCTCTCTTAAAGTTAAAATTGGTGACCGCTTCACCATCCGCTACATTCATTCCGTTGACAAAACGCCGATTTTTGAGGAGTTTCGCCTCGACCGGGATCAAGGTCTGGTCTTGGAAAAAACCTGGTTTACGATGTTCGGCGCCGGCCTCGGCCACTGGTCCGGCCATGGCGACCTGACTCAGGATGCAGACTGGATTACGATTAACAATATCGAGAAGCCTCTGGGCAGTTTTATCCTGCGCATCGGCGCCTTAAATGTCGGCCATACCATCATCTATCACGACCAGAAAATAAACCTTTCCCGACTCGCCCCCGGCGTCCGAGCCCTGGTTGAGTTTAAGTTATGGTAACTATTCAGCCATCTCTCACAAATTGCCGGGATTGGGGTCATTGCTGGCACAAGGTGCGTCAGCACCCCAGCTTTGACCCCGTTCATGAGGGGGCAAAGCAACTTTCGACACCTTTGATTGTAGCTTTATGGAGACACGCTGAATAGTTACAATTTCGATCAATAAACTGACAACCAAATAACATGAAAAAAAATAACCTACCCCCAAATAATTCTGTATCTTCTGAACACCTACCACCCGGCGAACATATCGTTATCGAAGAGAGCAGCGCCGGCGGCCAGCGCGACCTGCGCGGGATTCTGGCACTGGCGGTCACCGGAGTTGCCATCACCCTCTCCCTCTTTCAGCTCTATACCGCCGGCATCTCCCCGCTCGCGGCCATCTACCAGCGTTCAGTCCACCTGGTTCTGATCCTGGTTCTGGTTTTTGCTCTCTATCCCCCGATTAAAAGTGCTGCCCGCAACAAAATCGATATATATTTTATTATTGACGGCATCCTGATCCTGCTCGCGCTGCTCATCGGCGCCTATATCTGGATTGAATTTGATGCCATTGTTGAACGGCAGGGCGACTGGATCTTAACCGATGTCATCATGGGCAGTATCGCTCTCGTCCTGGTCATGGAGGCCACGCGCCGGGTCATCGGCCTTTTCATGTCGGCAATTGCCATAATTTTTCTGCTCTTCACCTATTTCGGCCCCTGGATGCCGGATCTCCTGGCCCACAAAGGCTACAGCATTGAGCGCATCGTCACCACCCTCTATCTGACAACCGAGGGAATATGGGGCCTGCCGACCGGGGTTGCGGCCACCTTCGTTTTCGTCTTTATTCTCTTCGGATCGTTTCTCGAACGCACCGGCGGCGGCGACTTCTTTATCGATCTCGCCTACGCCTTAACCGGACGTATGACCGGTGGCCCCGCCAAAACCGCGATCCTCGCCAGCGGTTTTATGGGGTCAGTCTCCGGCTCGGCGGTCGCCAATGTCGTTACCACCGGCTCTTTTACAATCCCGATGATGAAAAAAGTCGGTTATAAGCCGCATGTTGCCGGCGCCATTGAAGCTGCCGCCTCAACCGGCGGTCAGATCATGCCGCCAATCATGGGCGCCGGTGCTTTTCTGATGGCGGAATTCACCAATACATCCTATCTCTACATTGTTAAAATTGCCATAATTCCGGCCCTGCTCTACTATTTGAGTGTCCTCTTTTTCGTCCATTTTGAAGCCAAAAAAGAGGGCTTCAAACCGATGCTTAAAGCGGACCTTCCCAAAGTTAAAGAGACCTTGAAAAACGGTCTCCACTTTTTTCTGCCGGTACTGATTCTTATCTACGTTCTCTTTAACAACTACAGCCCGATGATGGCCGGATTTGTTGCCGTCATTTCAACCATTTTGGCTGCGATGCTACGTCGGGCAACCCGCCTGAGTATAAAAGATATCCTGGACGGCCTGGAAGCCGGAGCCCGCAATGCGGTGATGGTTTCGGTCGCCTGCGGCTGTGCCGGGATTATTGTCGGATGTGTCAGCCTGACCGGCTTGGGGCTTAAATTCTCCAGCCTGGTCGTCTCGCTCTCGGCCGGCAGTCCATTTCTTGCCATTATTCTGATCGGCATGGCTTCGCTGGTTTTAGGCACCGGCTTGCCGGTAACCGCCTCCTACATCGTCCTCGTCATTCTCGCCGGCCCGGCGTTGATGGATTTAGGCCTGCCGATCATAGTCGCGCACATGATCGTCTTCTGGTACAGCCAGGATGCCAACGTCACCCCGCCGGTCTCGCTCGCCGCCTTTGCCGGCGCCGGCATTGCCGGGGCTTCACCCATGAAAACCGGCTTCGCCTCATGGAAAATCGCCAAGGGGCTCTATATTATTCCGATTGTCATGGCCTATCGTCCGCTCCTCGGTAACGGCACTCCAACCGAAGTTATCATGACCACATTTTTCACAACTATCGGCCTAATTGCATTCACTAGTACGATGGAACGCTTTCTTTTCCGGAAACTCAATCTCATCGAAACCCTGCTCATGGCCGCTGCCGCCCTCGCACTCTTCTGGCCGAATTATGCTTTAAGCGGAGCTGGCACCATAATTCTCGCATTAGTTGCTGGCCGCCAGTGGCTGGGGATGAAAAGAGTGAAGGGTGAAGGGTGAAGATGGAAAGATTCACGGCAACTATCATCGGAGCGGGGGTTGTTGGCCTTGCTGTTGCCGCCCGTCTGGCACCGAAATTGGGCCCGGAACTGCTTCTGGTTGAACAACACCAGGGGTTTGGCCGGGAAACCAGCAGCCGCAACAGCGAAGTTATTCATGCCGGCATTTACTACCCCGCTGATTCACTGAAAGCCCGTCTCTGTGTCAACGGCCGACGCCAGATTTATCAACTCTGCCAGAAATATGACATCCCCTATAAAAAAATCGGTAAAATAATTGTCGCCACCTCCAGCAACGAAGAACAGTATCTTGCCGATCTCCTTGAACGCGGCCGGAAAAACGGTGTTGAAGATCTTGCAATATTAAGTTCCGGAGAAACGAACACTCTCGAACCACAAGTCAAAGCTATATCCGCACTCCATTCCTCAACTACCGGCATCATCGATTCACACAACCTGATGCGGCTCTTCTACCAACAGGCCAAAGATTCCGGAACCATCATCTCCTTTAACAGTAAAATATCTGATATACACCCGGCCAACCAAGGCTTTCAATTAAGTTGTCATACCGGAAACGACGGTAAATACACCTTCACATCCCGAATTGTCATCAACTGCGCCGGCCTCGGTGCGGCCGAGTTAAGCCGGTCATTGGCAATTCCAACCCCGGCCATCCACTATGCCAAAGGCTCCTATTTCAGTTACTCCGGCCGCTCGCCTCTCTCCCGCCTGGTCTATCCGGCCCCGCCAATCGCTGGCCACGGCCTCGGTATCCACGCCACCCTTGATCTCGGCGGCCGCTTACGCTTCGGCCCCGACCTTGGATATTGTTCAGATATTGCGTACAGCGACGAATCAAAATACAAAGTTGATGAGAATCTGCAACATAAATTCGCCTCCGCGATCCATCGTTACCTACCCACTCTTGATCCCGCCCGACTCACCCCTGACATGGCCGGCATCCGCCCCCGCCTGCAGGGGCCGGACGATGGTTTCTGTGATTTCATCATCCGTGAAGAGATCGCCGCCAGCGCACCCGGATTCATCAACCTGCTCGGCATCGAATCCCCCGGCCTCACCGCCGCCCCGGCCATCGCCGATA
>JAOZKP010000417.1 GCA_029935295.1 bacterium
TTTTTTGTGCAGAAAATAACCTGTAAGGTACTAATGGAGAATTAAAATGGTAGTCGGTCTTTCTAATACACTGAATACCGCTCGGGTCGGTATGCTGGCAAATATGACCGAGATTGATATAATCGGCCATAATATTGCCAACGCCAACAACCCTGATTACCGACGCCAGGTGGGCTATCTTGAGACCACAAATCCGATTCCCAGCAACTTAGGCCCACGCGGTACCGGGGTTCAGGTAAGCCGGGTTGAATCTCTTTATGACCGGTTCCTCTTTCGTCAGGTTAGCCACGAAAAATCAAATCAAGGCAGGTGGGAGACTTTAGCGGGCGGACTGGATAGTGTTGAACGGGTTTTCAACGATCTTGAAGGTCATGGCCTGGCGCAACAGATGGCGGAATTCTGGGGTGCCTGGGAAGATCTTGCAAACCAACCGGAAGGTGGGGTTGAACGGGAAAGCCTGGTTGGTAAAAGTCGGGTTCTCTCGTCAACTTTGAATTCGATGGGTGAAGATCTGAATTTTCAACGTCAGGTTCTAAATAGATACTTCGATAAAGGAGTTAGCGATATTAATCAAATGGCCGACAGTCTCGGGGAGATGAACCTGGCTATTCTTGAATCAGAGATCAACGGTGGCCAGAATAATGATCTCCGGGATAGGCGGCTTGCTTTACTTTCTGACCTGTCAGAAATGGTTGATATCGATTACAACGAGGATAATACCGGGCAACTCAATATTATGCTGCAGGGCGGTAAACCATTGGTTTTAGGGAGTGAGGTTTATCATCTCAAAAGCCTGGCTGATGATCAGGGTGATTTCCATGCCTACTTCGGCAGCGAAGGGATACCGATTGATGATCTTCTTGGTAATGGCAAGATGAAGGGCTGGGTTGATGCCCGGGATGGTTTGATTCGGGCACAGGATGATCTTAATCGAATGGCCAGTTCTCTGATTTTCAATGTAAATCAGGCCCACTTTCAGGGTTATAATCTTGATGGAGAAACCAGCAGCACTTTTTTTGATCATCGGATTGAATTGGCTGCCGGTCAGGATAATGAAGGTGCGGCTTCGATCTCGTTTGATGCAGATTCACTCAGTGCTGAAGCGCCGGAGGGTATTGCCTGGGAGACGTTGGCCAATTATGATGATTTTGAGATTCGGTTTACGGCAGACCATGTTGATGGTAGCGGGACGAAGGATTTTGTGATTGTCAACACAACAACCGGGGTTGAGCTTGATGCGAGTTCGTATGCGATTGATGATACTGCCGTTGATGGGGAGTTTGTTATTAGTTTTAACGATACAACCGATACTGCGTTAACTCCAGATAAGGGTTACCATATTAAGCTTAGTTTTAGTTCTGGGGAAGAGCCTAAGAAAAATGATACCTTTAAACTCTCATTCGGGATGCATGCTACCCGGACTGTAGAAGTTAATTCAAATCTTGAAAATCCAGATAAAGTTGCAATCTCAGATAACTATTTTGAAGTTCCCGGAAACAACAAGATCGCTTTACAGATAGCCCAGTTGCAGCATCAACAGGTGGTAGATGGACAGCAGACCTACAGTGAGTTTTATACTTCGCTGGTAAGCCGGGTCGGGTCGGCATCGTATACAGCTCAGTCGCGTCAGGGTCAGTCAAAAATGGTGCTTGACCAACTCAATATTCGCGAAGAGTCAGTTTCCGGGGTCTCAATTGATGAAGAGATGGTCAATCTGATAAAGTTTCAGCAATCATACCAGGCAACGGCCCGGATGATTACAACCGTAGACGAATTGATGCAGATATTAAATGATATGTTATAGGTTGGAAGCTATAAGCTATAAGCTATAAGCTATAAGCTGTAAGTTGGTAGGCTGGAAGCTGGGCAGGATTGTTGGAATTGTTCCATTAAAGAGGTTTTTTATGATACGGACAACTAAAAATCATTTCTATATGAGTGTTGATGGTAACCTTTCGCGTTTAATGGCAGAACGCGATCGCTATTTGCAGCAGATTTCCACGGGCAAGAAATTCAGCCGGGTTTCTGAGGCTCCGGTCAGCGCGACCGCAGTTATGACTTATAAATCAGAGGATGTAAAAATAAGTCAGTTGGGCCGGAATATGGTGCAGGGGGATAATCAGCTGGCAGTTACCGGGACAGTTACCGATCAGGCGCATTCTGTACTTTTCGAAGCCAAAAGTGCCCTGACAGCCTGGCCCAGTACCCAGGATGTGGCGATGCAGCAGACGATTATTCAGGAGATGAGTCAATTTGAAGACAGTCTTTATGGCTTGGCGAATACCATCAGTAACGGCGGTTCAATATATGCCGGTTATCAACGGCGTGAAAGTGAAACTTACTCAAATATTTCAACCACAGACCCCCACTTGGGGGCCGTCTATAACGGAGACGGCGGCAATATCTCAATGGAGGT
>JAOZKP010000418.1 GCA_029935295.1 bacterium
CGTGAGCAGTGTCAATAATTATTTCAAAACAGAAAGAACAGGAAGGGAAAACAGGAGAAAAAAAGGGGACAGGCTACTTTATTGAAGAAGTCTTTCACAAATAAAGTAGCCTGTCCCCTTTTCTTGTCCTTATTCGTAATGAGTCCACATTCTTATGATTTTAATAGTTTTTTCTTGTTGAAAAACTTGATAAATCAGTCTGTGTTGGATGTTTATCCTTCGTGAGTATGCCCCGGCCAGATCTCCAATCAATTTCTCGTAGGGGGGTGGGTTCTGGAAAGGATTTACCGATATTATTTCAAGAATTTTTTGGGCCTTGCTTTTCAGGCCGGCAGGTGTGAGTTTCTTGGCATCTTTTTGAGCTTGCTTTGTAAACAACAATGTCCAGTTCACCAATCAAGCTCCTTTGAACATTTTGATAAGTCTTCATCCAACCCTTTCCTGATTGATTCCCTCATTCCCGGAATAGACAACAAGTAAAGAGTTTCAGAGATTGCATTCCAGTCTTCTTCAGAAACCAATACCGCGTTGGATCTTTTCCCGGTAATTACAATCGGTTTATGTGAAGAGGCGGCTTCGTCTATCAGATGATACAGTTTTGAGCGTGCTTCGGTTGCGTTTAATATGGTCATATCATTACCTCCTAACTATAACGTACGTGTTTACGAGCGTAATGTCAAGAAAAAAGGGGACAGGCTACTTTATTGAAGAAATGTTTCACAAGTAAAGTAGCCTGTCCCCTTTTTATCCTTTTTATCTTTTTATATGCTGGATTGACATCATTCTGAGTTTCATATAGATATCACGTAGTGTTTTTTTAAGCCTTTGGATGTATTGAATCGTTTATTGTTGGTGATGAAGAAAATGATGGATCTTACTACTATCGACACAGCCATAAAAAATGGTGAATCTCAGACCATCGAATTCAAAACCTCTTTCGGGCGGGAAACAATTGAAACTCTGGTTGCCTTTGCCAATGCCCAGGGTGGAAGTGTGCTGATTGGTGTTGGTGATAATGGTGATATCTGTGGGACAACAATCGGCAAAGAAACTTTGAACGATTGGCTTGGACAAATTAAATCTGCTACAAGTCCTTCGATTATACCTGACATCGATGCAGTTCAGGTGGATGATAAATGGGTTGTTGTGATTCATGTCGCTGAATATCCGGTCAAACCTGTTAACACCAAGGGGCGTTATTTCAAAAGAACGGCCAGTTCCAATCACCAGCTTGGCTTGTGTGAAATCACCGATCTATATTTTCAATCGCTACAGGTGTCTTGGGATGCGCATCAGGCACATGGTGAATCTCTAGACGCTTTGTCGCTTACCAAGATTGAAAAATTTATTACCCAGGTCAACGATTCCGGTCGCTTCGCCTTAGACCCGTCGCCTCTGTTGGCATTACAAAAATTGAAATACATTGTGTCCGAAAAACCAACATTGGCAGCTATGCTTCTGTTTGCTGCGGAACCCCCTCGACATCATATTCACATCGGTCGTTTTAAAACTCCGAGCATGATTATAGATGATCGCCAGATCACCGACACTTTATTTGAAGCCGTTGAGCAGGCGATGAAGTTTATAACCTCACATATCAGTGTTGCTTTTTCTTTTGACGGAAGCCTGCAGCGCAAAGAGCGTTTTGCCTATCCGTTACCGGCTTTGCGCGAAATATTGTTGAACGCAGTTGTTCATCGTGATTATTCCAATACGTCGGACATCCAGATTAAAATTTTTGATGATCACCTATCCATTTACAGCCCGGGTACTCTTTATGGTGGTTTGAAAATTGAAGATCTTGGTACCGATACCTATCAATCCCATTCCCGTAACAAGCTTGTTGCCGAAGCTTTTTATCTAACTAATAATATTGAGAAATATGGCAGTGGATTTATCCGTATCCGCCTGGAACTCAAAGAATATCCTGAACTTGATTTCAGCATTGAGGAGGTTGCCGGTGGTATTTTGGTAACTTTCAGGCAACAAGGTAAAACTGATGAGGGATTAAATGAGGGATTAAATGAGGGATTAAATGAGGGATTAAATGAGGGATTAAAAATATTGATGGAATCGATTCTGCGGTCGCCGGGTGTGCAGGCAAAGCAACTGAGTGTCGAACTCGACAGACCGATCAAAACTATTGAGCGGCAGATCAAAATATTGGCGGATAAAAAATTGATCGAGCGTCGGGGGAGTAGAAAAACCGGCGGCTATTATATTGTCTAGGGAAAATGGAAAAAGGGGACAGGCTACTTTCTTGAAGAAGTTTTTCATAAATTAAAGTAGCCTGTCCCCAATTAAATAGGGAGTTTCAGGAGGGGGAGCAAAAACCCGGAAAAACCGCACAAAAACCCGGGACAGACCACGTTTTTATTGATTTTCCATAACTATTGAGTTACTGTTCGCTCT
>JAOZKP010000419.1 GCA_029935295.1 bacterium
TCGGTTTCTGAACAGTGAATCTGGGCTGTTTCCCAGGTGGGATCACCGTTTAAAGCCGCGTTGATCATATTCTGCCAGCCGAAACAGCCGCGGCAGAAACCGCCGAAATCGGGCTGCAAGCAGGGTGGTTGGGCGCCGGGTTGGATTATGGTTAAGTTTGGGGTTTTTGGTTGCGTTGGTTTTTGGTTTTCCATTTGCTTTTACCTTAAATTGACGCCCGGTTTATCATTAATTTATCAGCAATAAAAGGGCGGCCTGTTTTTGGCCGCCCTTTTTGGATGAGTCTAAATTTTATTCATTCCTTCCAAGACCCGTTGTGGCGTCAATGGCAGGTTTTTGCAGCGGAAGCCAGTGGCGTTATAGACCGCATCGGCAATCGCCGGAGCGGTTGGCGAGACCAGGCCTTCGCCTGCTTCTTTGGCGCCGAACGGGCCGTCAGGCTCGTAGGTGTCGACATGGACCGAAACCCCGGGCGGCATATCTTCGGCGCAGGGGATTTTATAATCAAGAAAGGTTGTGGTCAGGGTTTTGCCCTCTTTCATGATAAACTGCTCACTTAAAGCGTAGCCTAAGCCCATATGGACTGAGCCCTCAAGCTGGCCCTCAACCGCCATCGGGTTGATCGGCGTACCGCAGTCGTGGGCGGTGGTCATGAATTTAACCTCAATCGCACCGGTTTCTCTGTCAACTTCACATTCCGCCACCTGGGCGCCGAAACTGAAAGCCGGTGTTACCAGCCCCTTGTTGCGCGGGGTATAGGAACCGTAGCCGATGATCGGTTCGCCGCGGTTGGCGCGCTGGGCCATCTTGACGGCATCGCCGAAACTCACGGATCGGTCGGGGCGGTTGGCGGGGTAGATATTGCCATTGCCGCAGCGTAAATCATGAATAACATTAAGGTCGAATTTCAAAGAGACCATCTTGAAAAGCTCTTCTTTAATTTCCTGCGCGGCTTTGCGGATGGCATTCCCGGCCATCAGCGTTACCCGGCTGCCCCAGGTTCCGAGATCGGCCTGTGGGGTGACCGCGGTATCGGCGGCGGTCAGGCGGATATCGGAAACCTGGAGGCCGAGCTCTTCGGCTAAGATCTGGCGCAAAACCATATCACAGCCCTGACCGATATCGGAGGCCATTGTCATCAGATGGACGGTGCCGTCTTCAAAGGCACGAACCTCAGCCCGGGTAAAATTGTAGCGGGTATTGAACCAGTTGAAAACGCCGCCTGAGATAAAGCTGTAGCAGCCGATGCCGATGCCGGATCCCGGTTTCATGTTCTCTCGTTTCTTCTTCCAGTCGGTCATTTCGGCGACCTTCAAAAGAGACTCCTTAAAGCCGCAGCTGGAGATCGTGGCCACTCCCGGAATCTCATCGCCGGACACCATCGCGTTCATATAACGGATATCGATCGGATCGATGCCGAGTTTTTCAGCTGCCATATTCATCTGGGTTTCAGCGACAAAGAGTGCCTGCGGGGCACCGAAGCCGCGCATCGCGCCCGCTGGCGGCTTGTTGGTGTAGACGTGGGCGCCGTAATAGCGATAATTTGGATAGTTGTAGAGCATTGCGCCGAAGTTGCCGCACAAGAAACAGGCAGTTGGGCCCATGCTGTTGTAGGCACCACCGTCCAAGTGGACGATGAACTCTTTGCCTAAAATCATGCCGTCTTTGCGGAAACCGACTTTGGAGTGAATCCGCATCGGGTGACGCCGCCGGCCAGCGGCGAACTCCTCCTCTCGGGTCAGTGTAAATTTAACCGGACGACCAAGTTTGCGGGAGATAAATGCGGCACAAAATTCCCAGGGACGCATCTCCATCTTGCCGCCGAAGCCGCCGCCGACAGTGGGTTTGATGACGCGGATGTCATTTTCTCGCATCTCCATGGTTGAGGCTAAGAGACACTGAACAAAGTAGGGGGCTTGAGTTGAAGTCCAGATCGTCAAACGACCGTCATGGTCATATTCGGCGATACAGGAGCAGGGCTCCATGTAGGCGTGGCTGGTGGCGTGAACCGTGAAAACATCATCCAGGATCAGATCGGCTTCGGCGAAGGCTTTATTGAGATCGCCGTAGTCAATTTTCCGGTCAAGGCTGATATTCGGGGTTTCCTGTTTATATTCATCATGAATAACCGGGGCGCCGTCGGCCAGAGACTCTTCCACGGAGTAGGCTCCGGGCAGCTCTTCATACTCAACCTTGATCAGGCGGATCGCATCTTCCGCAGTACCTTTATCGAGGGCCGCAACTGCCGCAACCTCATCGCCGATGAAGCGGACCGTATCAATCGCTAAGGCGAATTCATCCTGACTTTCAGGTACCAGACGCCAGTTGCCGTATTTGATCTTCGGGATATCCTGGCCGGTGATGACGCATTTGACGCCGGGCAGGGCCTCGGCCG
>JAOZKP010000420.1 GCA_029935295.1 bacterium
CAAAAAATGGGATATTCCATTCGTGGGTTAATGGAGAAGTGTCGCCACAGGACATAGCTAGGGATTATATTAATTTAATTGAAAATAAACTTAAAAAGAAAATCGATATTGCTTACATCCGTTTCACACCTTTTTATAATGATTATAACGATAAAGATGTAAACAAGGTAATAAACGATTATATGGAGGCTCAATTATTATTGCAAAAAAAATATCCAAATACCAAATTTATTCATGGGACATTCCCTTTAACGTATTCAAAAATAACATTGAAAACCAGGATTAAAAAGATTTTAAAATATGATGAAATTTGGGAATATGGTCATAATATATACGTAAATAAGTATAACACCCTGATTAGGGGAGTTTATGGAGAAGAAAAGTCATTTTTTGATTTCGCGAAAATTCAATCAACATATTCAAACGGCCAAAGAGCTTATTTTTTTCATGAAGGTAAAAAATATTACTATATGGTTTCTGATTATACTTATGGTGATGGGACCCATCTCAACGAAAATGGGAAAACAATTGTAGCTGAAAAATTCATCAATCTTTTGTCAACTTTAACTGATTTTTGACAGCTACATTATGCTTTTTGTAGTAAAGGGACGTTGTTGATTGCTTGACTAGCTCCATACAATTCATGGATCATGGTTGTAAGTGTTTGATTTGCTGGGTATTTTTATTGAGTAATACTGATTGGTTGAGATGGAAGTGGTTAGAAGAAAATCAATTACTATAGCTACATTCTTTTTTTTATTTTTTGGGCTGCTCTTTTTGAGCGTTATCTCTGTATCGGCAGCTTTGGAAGCAGATGAAGTTATGGTTATCGCCAACAGTTGGGCTGATAACAGTATTTCACTAGCAAACTATTATATGAAAAAGCGAGGTATTCCCAAAGAAAATTTGCTGAAAATCAAGGTCGATGAAAAGGCGGGATGTAGCCGTAAAGATTTTAATATAAGGATATTTGCGCCGGTAAAAAAATACCTTCAACGTCGCGAGCTGAAGAATAAGCTGCGCGCCATCCGCTGTTTGTTATTGATCTATGGAATGCCTTTAAAGGTGTTGTCTACTGAACTGACAGAAGCCGAAAAAAAACAGCAGGAGCAGTTAAAAAAGCAGCAGGGCGCATTAAAAAAAGAGCAAGAGGCATTGGGTAAGGATGATCCTGAAAGAAAAGTTTTGGTTGGGAAACTTAAAGAGGTCAAGAAAGCCTTAAAATCTTTTAGTTGGTCTCGTGAATTAGCTGCTCTTGATTCCGAGTTGGCCTTGGTTCTGGCCAGTGATTATGAACTACGTGGTTGGCAGGCCAATCCTTCTTATCTTGGTTATCGAGGTAAAAAAATAGAGAATATGCCCGACATTTCCCTGATGGTGGCTCGTCTGGATGGGCCAACGCCGGAACTTGTCAGGCGTATTATTGATGATAGCCTTGCAGCAGAAGAAAAAGGTTTGTCAGGCACTGCCTATTTTGATGCCCGCTGGCCGCGGCCGGGGTCGGATAAGGTGAAAAAGTTAAAAGGTATCGGTTTCTATGATAACTCTCTTTACCTGGCGGCCGATCAGGTGAAAAAGGATGGCCGTCTGGAAGTCGTTGTCAACGAAAAACATGAACTTTTTCAGCCGGGTGAATGTCCAGATGCTGCCCTTTATTGCGGTTGGTACCGTCTGTCGCATTATTTAGATGCTTTTGATTGGCAGCCCGGCGCGATCGGTTATCATATCGCCAGCAATGAACTGGGCACATTGAAAAATAATAAAAGCAAGGTTTGGGGTAAAATGATGCTCGAGGACGGGGCAGCTGCAGTGATTGGCCCGGTGGAAGAGCCTTATGTTCAGGCCTTTCCGCCGCCGGCTCTCTTTTTTACTCTTTTATTGGATGGCCGTTTTACGCTGGCTGAATGCTTTGCGCTTTCGGTCCCTTTTCGTTCATGGCGCATGGTCTTGGTCGGTGATCCCCTCTATCGTCCCTTCTTTCTCACCCGTTCCAACTCGGTGAGGAGATCAGAAATTCCAAGTGGTGAATAGCTCGATTGCAGTTGGTTAAAATTTTTCCTTTGCCGATTTTATCTTGTTAAATATTATGGTATGAAATATTGTAATACCAGGAGGTGGTATTATGACAACCGCAAAAATCACTATCACAATTGAAGGAGAGATTCTGACTCGGCTCGATCTTCTGGTCAAGTCTCATATTTTTCCAAACCGCAGTGTTAGCGACTGCGTGAAAATGTATGAAAAGCGCCAGTTTGAAAATGTGGCTGTTTTAGACGCTTTTCATGGAACATTTTGTGCTTTAGGCAAACACGACCCCTCGCTATTGCTAGGTTTGAAGAATATGAAGAATTAAGAAGAGTTTTTCATATCTTCTTTTTGAAGAAAATACAGCAT
>JAOZKP010000421.1 GCA_029935295.1 bacterium
TTAACGATTTCACGCAGGTTAGTAATGACGTAGTCGGCGTCCAGCTCTGTGTTTTAACCCTCTAAGCTGTTTACGTCGAATCTTCCCGGAGATTTATCTGCAAATTTGCGGGATTAAATGCTTTATGAAATTTTAGAATTATTGCCCCCAATCTTGTATCGAGATATTTCCAGGTGTTGCTTATAATCTCTTTGGGGACACCACCATAAAAGGCTTCAGCCATGGCTCCCGTCATTGCCCCGATGGTATCACTGTCACCGCCGATGGAGATGGCGTTGCGAATAGCATCTTCGAAATTTTCAGATTCAAGAAAAGCAACTACAGCTTGAGGCACAGATCCCTGGCAGCTTAAGTCAGTTCGATATTTAGGAC
The DNA here is from genome assembly GCA_029935295.1 of bacterium. Taxonomy (GTDB): domain Bacteria; phylum Desulfobacterota; class Anaeroferrophillalia; order Anaeroferrophillales; family Tharpellaceae; genus Tharpella. Next base: position 373 of record JAOZKP010000421.1, read on the forward strand.
GAATAGCATCTAGAGTGAAGTTGAGATTGTACTCAAACTGATTGACGACATAGTTCCTGATCTCTTGTTTAGTTATCCCTGTGCGAGCCATAAAAATTATGGCCGCTACACATTGTGCCCCCTTTATTCCTTCTGGGTGATTATGGCTGACTTCGGCAGAACGTTTGGCTTCTTCTAAAACTTCTTCCAGAGACTCAAATGCCCAGGCTATCGGAGAAACACGCATGGCCGAGCCATTGCCAAAACTCCAGTATGGGCCTTTAATTGTACCCGCCGCCCACATCCTGAATTTTGGGCCGTAGCCCCTACCAGGGTACATTTTGTAAAAATTTTGGTAGCATTTCACATAGTCACGATTCGTAAGCTGAGCGTGTGCAACGGCACAAGTTAAGACGGTGTCGTCCGTAAAATGACAAAATCGATCAAATAGCTCAAAATCTTTACCCTTATAATTATGTCTCTCAAAACGACTGCCAATTATATCTCCTGCTATTGCTCCAATCATAATAAAGCCTCAATTTCCTTGTCCACTCCACCCTCAACATAGCTGACGTAATAACGATTGTTGCGCTCTTTTACATGTAGCCAGTTAACAACTCCACGGTTCATGTGTTCTTCTATCCACTTCTCTTTTGAGATAATAGTGCTATCACTTTTTTCCTCCACTGAATAACACACCGACAACGTAATAAAACCGCCAAAATCTATAAAGGAGTAATCATCTTTGGACAAGCCATGCCCTTGCAAATCAAGCATTACATCTTGAAATTCATCACTCATATGACACATAATATTTATTCTATTGTTTGCCAACGACCAATGTTTAGTTGCAAACGCACGAACACCCCCAGGATATTTCTCCTGTAGGAATTTATTCTTCACTATTAAAGTTAAAAAAGCACATGGCAACTCTTTTGATGATTGGTATATTAAACTCGGCCTTAATCGTTGCGGTTGCTTAAGCTTTTTTTCCTGCTTAGGTCGAGGGTTTCTTCTGCCTATAGACATGCCGCCCCAACCGAAGTTTGTACAAATGTTCCCTGCCAAATCTTCGATAATGTGAGTTTTCCATAGCTTCTTTATCAATTCGTCGGGAATATTATCATGTAAACTGAATTCTGAACTGGCGCGATGTTCCGCCCCCGCATACCCGGCATAGCCCCCAAGAATTAATCCGGCGAGGGCTCCAGCGGCATCAGGGTGAAGTGATTCATTCTTAACGTTAAACAATCCTGGAAGAAATTCTGGTATGTTAGACCACTTTTCCCCTGGTGTGACACCCAATATGTCACTGACATTTCTCAACAACCACAAGCTGGAATCGGGGTCAATATCTGTTAATGGACGAAAACGATATTGTTCATATTCTTGAAAATTGTGAATAGCGCGGAGCCTGCTTTTTTTCATAAAACTACTGAGCTCATTGTATGCGTCAGGAATAGTTTCAACACTACGAAATACTGACAACATCAAATAAATTAATTCAATTATCGGGAAAATATCTATCGGACGATGTTGGGAAATGTTGCCCATGTGAGTTATGAATGTAATCAATTGGCTGATATTCATGTGGCTAGCTTGAGAGATCATCATCGCCGGTGCTGCTTTGAACAAAATTTGATGTGGTTTGTAGCCCAATAATGTTGGGTGATCAGAGAACTTATCAGCAAAATTGTCTGATGCTTCCGCAAGCCGATCCGCCATGAACGATTTATCAAATAGCTCCGTCCCATCACCATAACACTTCTTAAATCTGACCATAGTCAATGATCCAATCAAATATTGATATGTTAAAGTTGACCAGACACCAGTCAAATTCGGGCTTTCTGGGGTAATATTTATATGTCTGGTTGTCGGGTTATTCTCTCCCCGTATTTTACTCTTATTGTGAATAATATTCTCGAATGGTTTTTTCATTAATGCTTCACCAATGGCGACCCCAAACAAGTAACCACGAAACCTATTAGTTCTCCTTGCATACATTGATCTGTAAAGTCCTGACATAGCGTTCTCCT
>JAOZKP010000422.1 GCA_029935295.1 bacterium
AGCTCCATCGGCTGTTTGCCGGTCTGTTTGACCAGTTCAGTTGAACCGAGAATTGTTTCGATAACCAGTTTGCGGGCCAGGTCGCGGTTAAGGCCGATGCCGACTGCCGCATCGAGCAGGGCTTCGATAACCAGGAAAACATAAGCGGGGCCGCTGCCGGAGACTGCCGTGACCATATCCATGGCACTTTCGGGAACGATGACGCTTTCACCGAGGCAGGAGAAAATAGATTCAGCAATGGCAAGATGTTTTTCAGTGGCATTGCGGCCTGCGGAAATTGCCGCAATGCCCCGGTTAATCAGGGCCGGGGTGTTGGGCATAATTCGGATGGCAGGAACCTTGTCGGCTAATGGTTTTTCAATTTTTTCACAAGGGACGCCGGCAGCAATCGATATCAGGAGTTTGTCAGTGTTTAGAATGTCAGCGATTTCTGTAAGTACCGGCGGGACAATCTGCGGTTTGACTGCGAGAATAATAATTTCACAGTTGTCTGCCAGTTCCCGGTTGTTTTCGGCAATAGTGATCTGAAAATCATTTTTAAGTTTTTCACAGCAATTATTGTCGGCATCCCAGGCCGTAACCTGTGGGCTTGAGGTCAGGCCGGTCAGGCCCTTGATGATGGCACGGCCCATATTGCCGCCGCCGATGATGCCGATATTGTAGTTTGCAATAGTCATTAATTTTTACTCCTCTTCGAGCCGGGCGAGAATCCCTGCGACCAGCAGCGGGAACATGATTTCGTGGTGGCCAATAATCTGAAAACCGCGGCCGCTGCCTAATGTTGGGCGTTTGACGACATTTTCAAAAGAGCGGTAGTGGCGATTGAAATCCATATTAACGGTGGTTAAATCGTTTACCTGGTGGCCGAGATTGCGCACCAGTGAGATAGCTTTAAGGAAAACCTCAGGCAGGATTACAGCGGAGCCGAGATTTATGTAGACCCCGCTTTCAAGGGTGGCGACCAGCGAGCAGAAACTGTCAAAATCGCGCAGGCTGGTGCGGCCGATAGCGGCACCGTCAGCGGCGGCGTGCATGTGGATGATGTCGGTGCCGATAGCGACATGCACCGTGGTCGGAATTTTCATCCGATAGCACTGGCCTAAGAGACTCATCTCCCGGTAAGGAAGTTTTTCCTCCCAGATCATCTTGCCGACGGCTGCGCCTAAGCCCAGACCATCACGATCACCGAGAAGAATCGCCCGGTTGATCAGGCCGCCGGTCTCTTTAGCCATGCCGAAATCCCCGCCGGTAATCCCATCCGCAACCTCTTCCGAGGTATGTCCGGCCAGGGCCAGTTCGAAATCGTGAATTATTCCGGCCCCGTTCAAGGCAAAGCCGTTGAGAATACCTTTTTCAGCCAGCTCCAGCAGCAGCGGGGTCAAGCCGACTTTGATAACGTGGGCGCCGAGTCCTAAAAGAACCGTACGTTGTTGGCGATGAGCAAAGGTTATGGCGCCGATCACTTTTTTGAGGTCATCTGCGGCCAGAAATCCAGGAAGCTTTTCCAGGAAACCGGCGATGCTTTCGGAACCATTAAGTTCCCGGGCAAAATTATTTACGCTGACTTTACTCGGTCGTGATGCGAGAGCGTAGGTTGAGAGTTTTCTTTTGTCGAGTTTAATTGTTTTCATCAGTATTTACGCCCCTCAAGTTAGAATTATGATTTTCGTAACTATTCAGCTACCTCTCACAAATTGTGAGGATTGGGGTCATTGCTGTACAAGGTGCGTTAGCACCCCAGCTTTGACCCCGTTTGTGAGGGCGAAGCGATGTTCGATGTTAACCTGTGGCCAGTTCTTTCTCTACCAGACCACAGAGCAGGTGTCCTAAAAGAAGATGGGCTTCCTGGATGCGGGCGGTGTCGGTCGCCGGTACCAGCAGGGCGATGTCGCAAATTTCAAGGCAGCGGCCGCCGTCACGGCCGAGAAAGCCGATGGTGGTCATGCCGATTTCACGGGCCTGTTTGAGACCTTTAACAATATTTTCGGAAGTGCCGCTGGTGCTTAAGGCGATAGCAATATCACCCGGCTGGCCAAGGCCGATAATCTGGCGGCTGAAGATTTCGCTGAAATCATAATCGTTGCCGATTGAGGTTATTACCGCAGCATCGGGGGTCAGGGCGACTGCCGCCAGAGGTTTACGGTCGAGCAGAAACCGGTTGATTAACTCGGCTGCCAGGTGTTGGGCCTGGGTGGCACTGCCGCCATTGCCGAAAAATAGGATCTTTTTGCCATTGCGCAGAGCCTGACAGCATTTTTCTATTGCTGTTTGCAGATTAGGGCCGCAGCTATCTGTAATTTCAGCAAGGGTTTGGTTTAGAGATTTGGTTGCCTTTATCAGTTCAGCTATTACGGAATTTTGGTTATTCATAAATACTCAA
>JAOZKP010000423.1 GCA_029935295.1 bacterium
CAGGTTTTTTCTTTTTATCGTTACTCACTAGTTAACCTCCAGGTTATTAGTATTTAATCTATAATTTGTACTTTTTCCGCAGGCACTCGGAGAGTTTCCGGGTCAGCTCAAACGCCTTGACAGCCCGGGCGGGGGTCAGTGAACCGGCACCGCAACTCGGTGAAACAAAACTGCGGCTTAAAATCTCTTCAATTGAAAGCCGGGAACTGCTCAAACGTTTGACTTGATCCAGAAGATGAGCTAACAGCGATTCCTCATCCTCATCATCAATCGCGGCACTGGTCGGCACCACGCCCCAGGCAAGATAACCACCGGCTAAAATAAACTGCTCAAGCTCCTGCTGATAAAGCAGCAGGTTGTCTCCATATTCATAGGCATCAAAGTTCAGCAAGTCAACCCGGGTGTCGAGCAGCAGCGACCAATCGGTGTTGCCGCAGCAGTGCACCCCGGTCAAGCCGTTAAGTCCCAGACTGACCTCATTCAACAGCTCCCGGACAGTTTCCCGGGAGAGGGTGCAGAAAGCGGTGCCAAAAGAGACCATATAGGGTTCATCAAAAAATGTCAGCGTCGGAATTCCGGGAAAAGCCCGCATTAAAAAAGCCTCCTGCCAGCGCGCTTTCATATTAATATGCTTGACGACAACATCAATCAGGGTTGAATCGTAGATAATTGAGCGCTTATCGGTATCGGTCACTCCCAAACCAAAACTGACGGGACCGGTGACATGGCCTTTAATCAACAGCGGAGTCTGCTCCTGGTAGCGGGCCGCCAAGGCATCAACCCCCTGCCACAAGCCCACTGAACGCTCGCTGCTGATGGCAAAATAGTCCAGGTTTTCCGCCATAACCGCTTCGTAAAAAGCAGTCAACTCATGCGCAAAGCCGCTCCCTGCCGGATCAACATAAAAGCGTTTGCCGACACCATCAAGAACAGCCCCCGGCAGACCCTCACCATACTGAGCATACATACCCTCCAGAAAGGAGCGATTCGGCAGCTGCGGCCAGAAAGGTGCTTCCGGCAAAGTCGCAGTAATCAGATCAAGGGTTGCTTCAATCTCAACCTGCGGCAGACTGCCAATTGCAATCGCCATACAGCGGGGTAAAAAAGTATCTCGTAAAGAGGACATGATTAATCAATAATTCTCCATAAAAATTGCGGTTTATTTCCATAAATGCCAATCTTCTAGCACATTTTTTAATTTTTTCGCAACAAATTACTAATTTTTCCACTATTTATTGACAAATGGGCGGTTTTTAGTTTACGAAGCCTGTATTATTAAAATTTAAGCTCGTGAGATGAATTTTGCTGCTGCCCTGGAATATAGAAGCCCTGAATCCGCCTTTCGGCGATCCCGGATTTTTCCTGCACCACAGCTATACCGGCCAGGCTCTGATATTTGATCTTGGTGATCTGCACCAGCTCCCGGCGCGAAAGATTTTGCAGGCTTCGCATATTTTTATCAGCCACGGCCATATTGATCATTTAATCGGCTTCGACCAGCTCCTGCGGGTTACGTTAAACCGACCCCGGCACCTGCACATCTACGGGCCGCCGGGAATAATCGAGATGATCGGTCACAAACTCCAGGGTTACAACTGGAATCTGACCTCCCACTATGAGCTGCTGATTACCGTTCATGCAGTTTTTGAGAAGCACTGTGACCAAACAACTTTTGCCTGCTGCAAGAAATTCTACCCGGAACCGACAATCACCACGCCCCGCAACGATGCAACCATTCTTGCCAACGAAAACTTCACCATCACGGCCGCGACTCTGGATCACGGTACGCCGGTGCTGGCCTTCTCGTTAAATGAGTCGCTCCAGATAAATTTCCGCCCCGAAGAGCTCAAACGCCGCAACTGGAAACCGGGCCCCTGGCTCAGCCGCCTGCGCCGGCTGCTGCTGGTTCCCGACCCGGCAGAGCCGGATATAGAGATTGACGGAACCAGATACTCTGTCAAGGAGGTTGCCGCCGCTATCGCCATCATTAAACCGGGCAGCAAAATTGCTTATATCACCGATATCGGCTTTACCGAGGCCAATTTGCAAAAATTACTGCCCCTGGTTGCAAACGCCAATCTCCTCCTCTGCGAGGCGGCTTTTTTAAACAGTGCTGCGGAAAAAGCCCAAGCCAGCAATCATCTAACTGCAGCCCAGGCTGGAGAAATTGCCGAAAAAGCCCAAGTACGGCGACTGAAATTATTCCATTTTTCCCCGCGCCATCATGACCTTGAAAATGAGTTCTACCGCCAGGCCAAAGAACACTTCTCAGGCCCCATCAGCTAAGCAATTGATAAAAAGTTAAAATTTTTTGCGGAAAAAGAGATTGCTTTGTAAGTTGGCTTCTGCTATTTTTTAAGTTTTCTTGATGCCTTTTG
>JAOZKP010000424.1 GCA_029935295.1 bacterium
AATTCATCCGTGACCGCAGTATGGAGTTTCGGTTCAGCCAAAGATGGAATTGTGGCACCGGGAAGTGATCTCGATATTGCGGTTCTTTTCTCGTCGTTGCCAAATATTGAGCAGTTAGCTGAGTTAAGGGCCGATCTTCAAGATGTTTTTGACTTCGATTCGATAGATCTGTTGATACTTAATTCCGCAGGTATTATTAGTTCAATGGAAGCGGTTTCCGGAAAAACTCTTTTTTGTCGTGATCGTAATAAACGGGCAGAATTTGTTTCCCTGGTGGCCAGACAGTACGAAGATGATATGGCCTTTTTAGAGAAATACCTGTAATCCGTAAGTCGAAAGTTCCGAACTTGACAGGCTCATTTATGTGGAGAAGGTTAAGAGTTGCAAATGATATCATCCTCTATCATGGCGAAAATGTCGACAGGCCATTTTGAGATATTTTAACCTCCCTTGAAAAAATAGAAATACTTTAACACCTAGCTTAAAGTTGTATGGTTAGGCTTGATGAAGGCGATTGTTAATGGAAAAAATTTCTTTTGTGATTCCTGCTCTTAATGAAGGGAAATCGATTGGCACGGTTGTCCGGCAGCTGGCAGAGGGATTTTCTGATGCGGAAATTCTGGTGGTTGATGACGGCTCTGATGATAACACCAAAGATGAAGCCGTAAAAGCCGGGGCTCTGGTTTATTCTCATCCCTATCGTATGGGGAATGGGGCTTCGGTTAAAGACGGCATTCGCTACTGTTCCGGTGAAATCATTGTCATGATGGATGCCGACGGCCAGCATAAGCCGGACGACGCAAAAAGATTGCTGCAGCAGATAGAGAAATATAACATGGTTGTTGGGGCCCGGACCAAAAATTCGGAAACGGTCTGGTATCGTGATATTGCCAATATCGTTTATAACCGTCTGGCTTCTTTTATGACCGATTTCAAGGTCGAAGATTTAACCTCGGGTTTCCGCGTCTTTAAGAAAAGCGAAGTTTCCAAATATCTGTATCTTTTTCCGAATGGATTTTCCTACCCGACAACCGTGACTATGGCCTACCTGCGGAACGGCCGCTCCGTCCATTATATTCCGATAGAAACTGAATTTCGAGTTGGCAAAAGTAAGATTAAACTGTTGCAGGACGGTACTAAATTTCTTTTGATTATTATGCGTATCGCCACCCTCTATTCCCCTCTGAAAATCTTTATGCCGACTAGCCTGGCCTGCTTTTCCTTGGGAATGTTCTGGTATCTCTACTCTTACTTCATATGCAACTCCGGTTTCCCGAAAATGTCGCTTTTGCTCTTTATGACCTCGGTTATAATTTTTATGCAGGGGCTATTATCGGAACAGATTTGTCAGATGAGATATGATAAAAGTGGGTGAACAAGAGAAAAAACGGGGATCCCTTTTTCTCTTGCTCTTTTCGTTTTTCTTTTTTATTGACCATTCAACAATATCTGATTATAATATGTATTATTGTCCGATTTATTACAGATTATAGTCAGAATTATTGTCTGCCAAAGGAGGATCATTTAATGCACGCTACAGACTATCTCTCGGCAACTGCTCTTTCTAAAAAAACTGCTGCCACTCTTGATTCCCTGGAAAAAGGAGAAACAGAAAAACTTATAATCCTCAAGAACAATACACCAAAGGCAATTCTTCTATCTATCGAAGCTTATGAAATCATGGAAGAAGAGATGGAGGACTTACGTCTCGCAACCCTTGTTTTTGCCAGAATTAACAGTTTTAAGCCGGAAAAAGCACTTTCACATAAAGCAATGATGGAAAAGTTTGGAATATGAACTGGACTGTCAGATATCATCGAGACGTCGAGGATGACCTGGAAAGTATAACTGCATCTGCTGCTCGGCGGATATTACGCGCAATTGATACTAAATTAACAAAAGCTCCATTACAATTTGGAGCCCCACTCTCTGGAAATTTATCGACCTTCCGCAAACTTAGAATAGGTGACTATCGCTTGGTTTACCAAGTGATTAATGCAGAAGTTACTGTTTATGTCCTCGCGGTCGGCCCCCGCAGAGATAAAGAGATATACAATGCGGCCAGCAAACGAGTTAGGTAAAATATCAAAGATTTCGAGCAGTTTAAAGTCGAGGCGCTTAACTATGTCCGTCAGAGTTGAACTGGATCGCGCGCAAAAAGTCTGCGGAAAAATTTGACTATAGCTTAACACCTTGTCCGGTTATGGAGTCCACCGTACTCCATAATTTTAACATCGCCTTGTCGGTTGTGCTTTTCATTTCTGCATGTTATTTTATAAAATATAAGTGTTATTGTCTGTCGTATCTTTTTTAGGGGAATACAATCATGGCACAGCTATCTCTCTATTTTGATGAACCTACGTTAAATTTATTGGAA
>JAOZKP010000009.1:0-1410 GCA_029935295.1 bacterium
CCATCAATTCGTGGCCGGGGAACAACATCTGAGCTTCACCCAATGTGAAGCGGCCGGAGGCAATCCACTCTTTTAGAGTATCGGCAATCTCCAGGGCCCGGGAATAGCTCGAGAGCGGGGTCGCCGGTGTGGGTTTGCCGTTCACTTCAATCATCCCGCTTTTAAGCTCAGCATAACTGACTTCACCGTAACTTCGGGAAACTGCCATCGGATAATCATAACCGTAATCAATCACCTGGGTATAGAGCTCTTCATCCCGCACTGCAGTAAACTGCGCCATCTTCTCATTTATAATCGGAATCGGGATACCGACCCCGAGCGAAAGGCTGCAGCCGTAGCCGAGCATACTGACCCCAACCAGCCATTTCGGTGACATCTGTTTAAGATCTCCGGTCAGCATCAAGGTTCCGGCGCCGCCTTTCACCACCCCGTTATCCCCCCGGGGAACATCGGAATTATGCTGGGTTCCGCTCCAGGTCACAAAACCGATGCCACCGCCTAAGAAAATTTTTGTTCCCAGACCGGTTGTCATATAATAGGGGTCATTCAGCAGAGGGCTCAACTGGCCGGCACTGCAGTAAGTTGCATTTCCGGCTTTAGGACGCAGTACACCCATATATGTATAAATTGTTTTTGCGGTCAGATTAATTGCACAATTATAGTTCTGGTAGACGTTGCGCGGGTTACAGAGGATTGCACTCGGAATTGATGCCAAATCGATCTCTTTCTCGACCTCTTTCTCAGGATAACAGTCGGTGCCGTAACCCTCCATATGGAGTTTAATTTTTTTCCCGGCAACCAGATCCTGAATTACATGGCCGCCGCCATAGTGAAACTGGCCGGGATGGATTTTATTTAAGGGATCATTTTCACCCGGTTCAGTGGCACCGATATAAAAATCCACGGCCGCAACCCCGCCATAGGCCGGAACCTGGTTGAAGGTGGCCCGACTCGCTCTGATTTTAGGTGCGGTATGACCGACATTAAGAAAGGCCCCGGACGAACACATTGGCGCAAAAGTTCCAGTAGTAACTACATCAACTTTACGAGCCGCTTCTTCGGCGCCGTTTTTTTCAACAATCGAGATCATCTCCTCGGCGTTGACGACAACCACTTTGCCGTTTTTAATCCGTTCGTTAATCTCCTGAATCGTTTTCTGTACTTTGTAAGCCATTTTATTTATCAACTCCTGTTTAAAACCAGCTCAAAGAGTTCATCCTGACGCTTCTCCATCAAAGATGCTACCTCCAGATCCACATCAACATGTTCGAAACCTAAAAGATGCAGGATTCCATGAATCAGATAGTAGACTATCCCCTCTTCAAGCGTGTATCCCAAGGCCCTGGTCTCGGGCCCGACAGTCTCGACCGAGACCACTACATTGCCCAAATGACCACTCTCTTTATCTAA
>JAOZKP010000009.1:1510-23233 GCA_029935295.1 bacterium
CGACAGTCTCGACCGAGACCACTACATTGCCCAAATGACCACTCTCTTTATCTAATGCGGGAACAAATATCCCACAACCAAAACGGGCTTTATCCGCCCGCAAATAAGTGCTCTTATCAGAATATTTTCTGATTTTTTTCTTGTTTTTTTGTACAGAAAATAACTTGTAAGGCACTAATGGAAATGATATCACATTAGTCGGTCGAGAACGACTAAAAAATTTTTCATTAAGTTGAGCGATCTGGTGATCATCCAGCAGTTCAATCTCGATATCCGTATCAACGATTTCAAGGTCGGTTAACACCGGTATTAAAAGTAAACGCAACGATTCGAGATCAGGTGCCGCAAAATGCTGTTTATCAAAAATATAAAGAGCCATTACTTACGACCTGCTTCCGTGTTTTTCATAAGCAGTAATTATCTTCTGCACCAACGGATGCCGAACGACATCGGCCGCACTTAAATGACAAAAACCTATTCCCTTAACACCTTTCAAAATATTTTGCACTAAAAGGAGGCCCGATTTTCGTTCACCAAGAAGGTCCGTCTGGGTCACATCACCGGTGATCACCGCTTTCGACGAAAACCCGAGACGGGTTAAAAACATTTTCATCTGTTCATTGGTCGTGTTCTGGGCCTCATCCAGAATAACAAAGGAGTCGTTCAATGTTCGACCGCGCATAAAAGCCAGCGGTGCTACTTCGATAACTCCTTTTTCGAGCATCTCCCGGGCCTTGTCAATCGGCATAAGATCATACAGAGCATCGTAAAGCGGGCGCAGATAGGGATCAATTTTATCTGATAGATCACCCGGCAGAAACCCTAACCGTTCACCCGCTTCAACTGCGGGCCGGGTCAAAACAATTCTTTCCACCTGATGATCATTCAGAGCCGCAATTGCCATAGCCATGGCGAGATAGGTTTTGCCGGTTCCGGCCGGGCCGATTGAAAATACTATATCATAGCGCCGAACAGAATCAATATAGAACTTCTGCCCCGGACTCTTGGGCGAAACAAACCGGCGCTTACCGCCCTGCCCTTTAATATAGACTTTGTCTAAAAAAATCTCCTTGAGAGAGGCTCCGGAATCAGCTGATTTTATACGCCAGGCATAGTCAATATCTGAGGCAAAAAGCGGGTAGTCAGCCGCCACCAAACCATAAAGTTCCTGGAGCACGTCAAGAACCAGCTCGGCTTTAAGATCATCACCCTCCACCATCACCGTTGTCCCACGGGTGTTTATCCTGACTCCGGAGTATTCGGCTAACAGTTTAAGGTGTTCACCACCCTCACCTGAAAGTGTCTGCAGGATCGCAGAATCGAGAAATTCATGTTTAACCAAAAAAATATTACCTCCTATTTCACAACTGGATCACGGGGTTCAATTTTCGCCAGGAATTTAACCATTCCATCTGCAGCTTTGGCAACATCGGGAAGAACTTTCTGGTAATTACCCTCGTATTCACTGGCCAGATCAGCATCCCCAATATCCGTAACCCCTCGTAAAACCAGAGCCGGGATTCCCATTCGTTTAGCCACCCGGACAATTGATGCCCCCTCCCAGTCGGCAACCAGAGCCTGATAACGTACAAAAAGTTCATTTCTGACTTCGAGTGTATCAGCATTCCGATCTGCCGAAGCGAGGGGCCCGATCTTAAAACCGGGAAAATGATCTTTAAGCTTTAACAGCAATCCGGCATCGCAATCGGTCGTCGGTACACTTTTATGATCACTGGTAAAATCGTATTCAATCACTTTCTCCGCCAGAATCAAATCACCAACTGCAAGTCCTGGAGCCAGTGCCCCGCAGGAGCCAAAATTCAACACCAGGTCAGCATTGAAGCGATCAATCACCATCTGGGTTGTCGCCGCCGCCATAACCTTGCCTAAACCCGAAGTTGTCGCCACCACCTCTTTCCCGGCGACCGTACGCCGGTAAAAATTGCGCCCGGCAATCTTTTCCAGGCGCCAGCTTCCCATACTTAAGAGCGGTTTTAACTCATGCCGCAAAGCGGCAATTAAAGCAATCTGTGTAAACATAATTCAATTTTAGATAAATTTTGTAAGTTCAATTTGATACCCATTTAAACCAGTTCAAAACTTATAAGCCTTACTTCGATGTTCAGCCAGAATCATCGAAACAATTTTTTGTTCGTCATCTATTTGATAAAAAAATCGGTAAGAACTTATTCTGTATCGCCAGGTAGGTGGTTCCCAATTTCGAAGTTTTTTAATATTAAGGCCAAAGGCCGGTGATACTTTTAGTTGCTGATATACATACTCCCGAAGTTTCTTTTTGATTTTCTCCTGGTACCCACCAAAATCCTGTTCCAGTGACCGCAAAAAAGTTTTAGTCTCAAAAATTCTATACATCAACAAACGATCCCTTATTGAGTTTTGCATCAATTGATCCCTGTTTCAAGGATTCAAGTAAAGCTTTGTTCCCAACAATCTCGTCCATCTCTATTTCATCAACAAAAATATTCTCTTCAAGCTGTTGTTGTGCCAGATAGTTAATCAGGTTGGATATCGGTCTCTTAACAACTTTGGCTGCTTTAGCATAAAGAGTATATTCCTCATCTGACAATCTAAGTGTTACTACCTTTGCCATTTGCAGGCCTCCTACCAATTAATATTCGTTTGTATTCTATTTAGTTCTTTCATAGTATGAATGCAATAAAAATATTCTCGGTTATCTTTATTTGTCCCGGAATAGGATCCAACAGATAGGACATTTCACCAACAAGATAAAAAAGATTGTTGATTCAGGAGAGTTGATTTAGAAATTCAGCTATAGCCAGAGGATTAAGGCGGGCCTGGACGGCACTTAAGCGGGCGGCCTCTCCGGGCATGCCGTTAATAACTGAACTGGCCTCATCCTGGGCAATGGTTATCTGGCCACGCTCACGCATGGCCAAAAGCTCCCGGGCACCGTCCCGACCCATTCCCGTCAACAATACACCTGCAGCCGCAGGTGCATCAGGCCGGGCAAGCGAGCGAAAAAGATTGGCGACTGCCGGCTTTACATTATATTCCGCCGGAGTTGACATAAGACTTAAAAGGTTATCGGAAGCGAACTCAAGATGATAATCATCCGGAGCAAAATAGATGTGGCCGGGAAGCGGTCTCTGACCGTGTTCGGCGACATGCAACGGTAATTTGGTATAGGATTGCAACCAATTCAACATCCCCTCTAAAAATCCCGGGGCAATATGCTGAACGACAAGAATTGGCAGAGGAAAATCTACCCTTAAATTTGTTAAAATCGTTGCCAATACCGGTGGTCCGCCGGTCGAAGCACCAATCGCCACCAGTTCCGGAGAACAGTTGGTCAGGCCACGTAACAAGTTATGATCAATTTGCAGATTTTCCACGGTAGATAGATTGCTCAAGGAAGCTAACGACTGATGACGAACAACCTTGACATCGGCCATCAACCTGACTTTACGCAACAGGTTGTCAATCATCACCTGAGCCCCGGGAGCACCTGGCCCTTTGGGCTTGGCCACCACCATCAATGCCCCGGCGGCAATTGCGCGATATGATTTTTCGGTTAAATTCTGATTGAGATTGGCGCTGCAAACAACAATCGGCACCGGATTTTCCGCCATAATCCGTCGGGTTGCCTCAATCCCGTCAAGGTTGGGCATCTCGATGTCCATTATCACGACCTGGGGTTGCAGACTCTTAACCTTGGCAACTGCATCCAGACCGTCCACCGCCGTCCCGACCAGCTCAAGCACGGAATCAGCCTCAATCAATGCACTTAAATATTGTCGAATAGTGCTCGAGTCTTCAACCACAAGTGTTGCAATCATCGCTCTCGCCCCTTATAAAGAGAGCTGATCACCCGATTACGACCTGCGGCTTTAGCTTTGTAGAGACAACTGTCGGCCAGACCAACCATATCGAAAGCCGTAACCTTTTTTTCCGACAAACCGGAATTCGGCAGAACCGCGATACCGAAACTTGCGGTAATTGAAAATTTACCCCCATTCCCATCACTCATTTCAAATCCGGAAACCGCCTGACGCAACCGCTCACAGACCTGTGCCGCCCCCGCAAAATCGGTCTCCGGCAGAACGACAACGAACTCTTCACCCCCGTACCGGGCTATCCAGTCAATCCCGAAACGCAGAGTTTCCTGCATCGTTAAAGCAAATTTTTTCAAGACCTCATCACCAATCTGATGGCCGTAATTATCGTTTACCCGTTTGAAAAAATCCAGGTCACAAAGAATCACACTCAACCAGCGACGATAGCGCATTGCCTGGCGACAGTCATTGGTCAACTGACTGTCGAGATAGCTCCGGTTAAAAACTTTAGTCAAATGGTCGGTATTCAGGAGCCGGGAAATCTCCCGGTTACGCTCTTTCAAAGTCTGTTCCAGATTAAGAATACGTTTGGCTGTAGTCAGCCGGGCCACCAGCTCTGCCGGCTCAATCGGTTTTACCAGATAATCATCAGCACCACCTTCAAGACCTTTAACAATCTCCTCTTTAGAACTTTTTGCGGTGACCAGAAAAACATAGATGTAACCGTCAGACATCTGGGACCGCAGAGCCCGGCAAAACTCAACGCCATCCATTTTCGGCATTACCCAGTCAGTTATCACAATCGAAAAATTGCCTTGGGTCAAAGCTTCCAGCCCTTCAATACCATCTTTGGCAACTGTAACCAGATACCCCTCAGCCTCCAGCAAAAATTGCAGCTGCAACGCCTGGGTCGGACTATCCTCAACCACTAAAACTTCTAAAGCATTATTCATCAAATTACTCATCAAATTAAAACCTCAGGTAACACTCTACAGCAATCTTTCAATCACCTGCAGCAGATTATTCTGGTCAAATTCACCTTTAACGATGTAAGCATTGGCACCGGCGACGACCCCACGTTCACGATCTTCGCGGGAGCCTAAACTGGTGACCAGAATGAGCGGCAAATCTTGAAGTTTATTGTCTGCGCGAATATTTTCAGTCAATGTAAATCCGTCCATACGCGGCATTTCGACATCTGAGACCACCAGGTCAAACTCTTCAGTTTTTAAATGGGTCAAAGCCGCAACGCCATCGACAGCGGTGGTCACCTCATAGTTTGCGGCCTCGAGAATATTCTGCAGCAGCATCCTCGAGGTTAATGAATCATCAACTACCAATAGCCGGCGAGAATTACCTGCAGTTTCAAAGTCAGTCCCATCTGCTTGAATTTCATCTGCAGAGTTTACCGCTCCGGAGTCATGCAAATAAGAACTCGAACCTTTCAGAATATCGCCGACATCAATAATCGGTACGACCTGCCCCGAACCCAGGATTGTCGTCCCGGCAATATTTTTAACTTTTCGCAGCTGTTTTCCGAGATCCTTGACCTGAATCTCCTGCTCACCAATAACTTCATCAACCACCAGAGCCCGGCATTGATCACCGTGACCGACAACAATCAGAATAACTTCATCCCCAATCCCCGAACTTTTACCAACAGCCGGGACCAAAGCGAGCATTGCCGCAAGATCAACCAGAGCCAGAACCCGGCCATCATCAACAACTGTCACATTCCCTTCAACCCGGTGCAGCGAATCCCGTTTAACCTGCAGCACCCGCTCCACTTTCAAACTCGGAAGTACAAACTTACGACCCGCCACCTGCACCAGAACTCCACGGCTGATTGCCATTGAAACCGGCAGGTGAACAGAAAACTCAGAGCCGCAGCCAACTTCACTGGCAACCCGAATCCAGCCGCCCAGATTTTCAATCTTCTCCCGAACGATGGCCATCCCCAGTCCGCGGCCGGAAAGCTCGGTAATAATTGAGCTTGTCGAAAAACCGGAGTGAAAGATTAATTCCAGCAGACCCGCATCACTTATCTCATCCTCTGCCGAGATAAGTTTTAAGGCAAGCGCCTTCTCTCGTAGTCGTTTACAATCTATTCCCTGGCCATCATCGACGATAGTCATATCGATTGAACCGGCATCATTCTGGACAACTGTGCAGGAGATTGTACCCGCTGCCGGTTTTTGGGCCGCAATCCTGACGGCCGACTCTTCAATACCGTGATCAAGTGCGTTCCGCAAAATGTGAATCAGCGGATCTTTCATCTCCTCCAGTACCCGGCGATCAACTTCAATGGTTTCACCGGTAAGCAAAAAATCGACCTGTTTTCCCAACTCCCGGGCCAACTCCCGAACCATTCGCGACAAAGGCGCAAACAGGGTTGCGATCGGCAGCATTGCCACATCCCGCACCCGTCCTAGGAGATCATCAACCAAACCGGATTGAAAGCGGCACTCACTCTCGACCCGCCGCTCAAGATCCTGGGTCTGCCGTCTTATATTGCCGACAAATTTGTGGTTTAACTCCAGGAATTTAACTGTTTCCGGGTCGACACCAGATTCTGGCCCTAAAGCTCCAGGTGTTTCAATATCATTGCGGATAACTTCCCACTCCTTTTCCCAGGCCGGGAACTGGAGCAAAATATCTTTAAGCATTAAACGATGCTGCTGCAGGGCCAGCTTCAACGAAATAAACTCCTCGGAAACCAGCATCAATTCATCCAGTTTACTCGCGGCAATCCGTAAATTTTCAACCGGAAGCTGGGCCTGCCCCGGAGCCGCTGCCGGCTCCAATTTGGGATCAATATTTTCAGGCCCGACCGGATTTGAGGAATGAGAATCTTCTGAATCTCTTGCGGATTTAATCTCCGGTTCAATCTTCGGCTGAACCTCCGGCGGCAACTGCTCTGACAGAAAATCCAGGCCTTTTTCCGCAACCGTATCCAGACGGGCAATCAGCGCCAGATATTCATCTAATCCGGCACCCGCAGTAAAACTGTCAGGATCAGCTATAACCTTCTCCAACAGTCCAGCACTATCATAAAGAAGATTTAAAAGATCCCTCTCCGGCTCCGGGTTATGCTCTTTAAGAAGGGCGAGAAATGTCTCTAAAGGCTGACACAGCTGTTCGACAACAACAATATTTACCGCCCGGGCCGCACCTTTCAGGCTATGCGCATCCCGATAGAGAATCTCAATCAGAGAGATGCGCTCCTGAGCCGCAAAACACTTTTCAAAAAGGGCCAGGTTCGTAAATATTGTCCCTAACCGTTCACTAGCTTCAGCCTGAAAAGCTTCGCGCAGCTTCTGCAAAAGCTCCTCTTCCCGCATCACCTACACCTTCAATCCGACTGACAACTGCTGCAGTTTATTACCGAGCTCATCAAGGCTGGCAATCGCGGATTCAATCTGACGCGCACCCTCAACATTCTGCTGGCTCGCACTTTTGATTCCCTCCATCGCCTGGGCCACCTGATCCATCCCCACCAACTGCTGCTGGCTTGAGGCAACAATCTGACTTGAGGCATCGACCGACTCACGACTCAAACCCGCCATGGTATCAATCTCACCCCCGGTTTTTTCGGCCTGACCAACCCCTTTATCTACCGCTTTACCACCTCTTTCAGTCGCCATTACCGCGTTAGAGGTTGCTTTCTGAATCTCTGTCAAGAGTCTGCGAATCTGAACTGTGGCATCTTTTGATTGGTCAGCCAGAGCTTTGACCTCCTGGGCAACGACCGCAAAACCTTTACCCTGTTCGCCCGCTTTCGCCGCCTCAATTGAAGCATTAACCGACAACATATTCGACTGATCGGCAAAACTGTTAACTGTCTCAACAATCTCACCAATACTCTGATTCTGTTCACTCAAATGGATTATACCGGTAGCAATTGCCGCCATATCCACTTTTATTTCATCCATTCCAACAATTGCCATAGAGGTTTCCTGACGACCATTTTCGGCCCGCAGCATAACCTGTTCGGCAAGGGCTGCAACCTCTTGTGCTTTCTCATGGGAAAGATGCGAGGTCTGGCGAATCTCCTCGACGGTTGCCGCAATCTCGCTGACAGAACTCGAACCCTGGACCGCTGAGGCCGCAAGTTCAGAGGTTGTAGCCGAGAGTTCAGCAATGGTCGCGCCAATCGTCGCCGCCCCTTCAATCACTTGTGAAGTCTGCGTATGCAGCATCTCGACCATACGGTTGAAAGTGTTTACCAAATCGCCGATTTCATCATTACGATCGGTCGACGGTACTTTAATTGTCAAGTCGCCATCCGCCATTTTCCGGACTTTGAACATCAACAGTTTCAGAGGCAATACTATCGCCCGGGCGGCAAAAAATACTGCCGCCAACGCAACCAGCAGCAGCAGGACACCCAGCCCCAGGATATTATTCTGCAGGGCAACCATCGGCGCAAAAGCTTCGGCACTGTCAACCTCGGAGATAATCCCCCACTCGAAATCGAGGCCAAATTTTTCATTCAGCTCCATATGTGAATAACTGGAGAGAACTTTAACCCCGCGGTAATCAGTAATTGTTTCAACTCCGACCTTATCAGCCAAAGCCTCGCGCACCGCCAGAGTATCGACCTTCTGCTTGAGCAACCCCTGCGGATTAAAGTGTGAGTTCGACCGCATCAACATACCGGAACCCACCAGGTAATTCTCATCACTTGCCCCAATTTTTTTACCGACATTAAGAATTCTATCTATTTGTGACCCGTCCAGCAAAAGAGCCAAAACCGCTTTAACCGTACCATCTTCACCCAGAATCGGGGTTCCCATAAATGCAGCCGGATGGTCTATCGGCACATAATCAGAAAAATCGAGCAGGGTAAATTCCCCGGTCTCCGCAACCTTTTTCCAGAGACGTGCCAAGCCGCTGTCACGATAGGGACCTTTGGCCAAGTTTGTACCAAGGTCAGATCCCCGGGTCACCGAATACATAACATGACCATGATTACGGCAGATAAGATAGAGCTCACGAAAGTTGTAGACTTGCAAATAATTCTTAAAAAAAGGCCCTATCTTGTCATAAAGATTCTGATAAACACCGCTCTTAACATCAAATGAACCATCCGACAGTACCCCGCCGGCATCATGATATTGCTGCAATGCCTGATAAGTCAGTCGCACATCCCGAGACTCAGCCAACAGTTCGCAATTCAGTTTCAGGGTATCAAGATAATTCCAGATCTGGTCTTTTTTTATCTCATTAACCCTCTGCAAACCTTCCTTACAGGTCTGCATCAATGCCTCCTGAGCCGATTGGGCTGAGAGCCATGACAGTGCGGCAATGGGGATCACCACCACCGCCAGGAACAAAAAGATCAGTTTTCTCATCAAAGAGCCGGTGAACATTTTCATTTTCACTCCTTATTATCCGTTAACTATCAACTTTTTATCCAACAAAAGTTTTTCCGCATCCAAAACAACTAAATGATCTTTAGTTACCCCTTTGAAATAATCAGCCTGCGCCCCGCTCAAAGTCGGCAGACTGGCTTGCAGCTGCCGCAATGGCAGTGACTTAACACCATTCAAGCTGTCAATAACTACCGCAAATTCCATTTCATCCGCAGTCAAAATCAGCAGAAGATTATCGGCAACTCCATTTTTTGCGGTTCCGGCTGCCACAGTCTGCACTCCGGTTGTTTTCGGAGCCGGCAATGCCAGCAAAATGGCCAGATCAATAACTGAATATATTTTACGGCGCAGATTGACCACCCCTTTAACAAATTTAGGGGTTCCCGGAATTTCAGTAATTTCTGCAACCCGGCAGACTTCGCCAACCCACTGCAAAGGGAAGGCAAAGCGCTCGTCATGGAGAGCAAATTCAAGGATGTCAATAAGTTCACCAACATCCTCATCGATCTCCATATCTTTGAATTTCTGAGCTCTTTGACGCAGGATTTCCCGCATTTTATCAGAGTCAAGTGCAAACTCATCAGCAAAAGCATCATTGAGAAGCGCAAGCTTCTCCAATAACTCCGGCAATGATTTCTGTGTTTCAATATTCTGCAAAATCTAAACTCCATCCTCCCGGCAAAGCCGGGAACAGACCCTCAACAAAACGATACTCTGTAAAGTTACGCATTAACATTAAACTTATTTACCACTCGTTCGCTTACGCTCACTAGAGAGCACAGAGAGGAAAAAATTCAACCAGTGACAACTCAGCTTTTCTCTGTGTTCTCTGTGGTAAAAAAAGAGATCTAAACTTTTTACATCAACATCAACTTTTCAAAACCTGACTCGACAAACTACGGCTTATTTCTAAAAGACGGCCAGCGGTTAAACCTTCATTGTAAGGCAATCCGGCATCTTCATTCAGATTTTCCAATAAATTTTCGACATTTCGCAAATGCCGCTCCACCCCTTTGCGGCGCAACTGTTTAAGCAGGGTTGCTATGGAAAAATGGGCCATAATAAAGTCAGCGTCCAGAAAAAGGGCCTGTCGGTAAAAATCAAGGGCGGCATCGTAATCCCCTAATTCACGCCTGATAGTTGCGGCCAGATAGCAATAGAAAGGATTGACTTTATCGGTCTCTAAAGCCAGAGAAATTGTTGTTGCCGCCGCTTCTATCTCTCCTGAATTTGCCAGTGACTGAGCCTTACATGCCATAATCTCCGGAAATTCCGGCTCTTTACGGCCGGCAGTTGCAAAATCATCCGGAATCAGCTCTACTACCTCACGGTAATTCCGGGCCGCGAAGAATTCTCTGATCTGCTGCAACATATACTGCGCGGCAAACTGTGAGACCGCACTTTCATTCTGAGTCGAATTATGGTTATTTGCTTTTTGCGGAATGCTATGTTTGAGTTTCTGTGCAACTGCAGTAACTCTGCTTAATTTTAATTTTGCAATCGGCAGTTCGGGCTTTTTTCCACCATAAATATCAGCATACCTACAAGCAGCATTGACCCCGGAATTTACGCTCGAAAGACTCCGCTTATCTGAAAAAACCTGAGCCTCATTTTTTTGATGAACTATCACTCCCGGAAAACTTACCGGATTAAGCTCCGCTTCATTCACTACTCCGAGCTCACTCGGGGCCACAAAAAGCCAACCGCCGGGCTGAAGCAGGGCTGTCAGACGTTTTATAACCTGCGCTTTAAGCTCAGCTGAAAAATAGATCAGGACATTGCGGCAGAAAATAATATCCGCCAAACGGCCGCCGAAACCCGGCATGACAAAATCGTGAGTCGCCAGATTGAGTTGGGAAAAATTAACCATTCGACACAAATGCGGCGCCAAAGCGAATCGGTTTTTACCAATCTGAGTAAAATATCTGGCGTTTTTATCTTCCGGTGTAGCCCGTAAAGACCAGTTTGAATAAACCCCTTTTCGGGCAATCTCAAGTACGTCCGGATTAAGATCGCTGGCCTGAATATTAACCTGCCACCCTTTAAGCTGTTCCACTTTTTCATCGAGCAGCATCGCAATTGAATAGGGTTCCTCGCCTGTAGATGACGCCGCACACCAAATATCAAGTCGCTTTTCCGGTGCTTTTCTGGCGATCAGATCAGGCAGGATATGATTACGCAGAACGGTAAAAACCTCCTTGTCCCGCAGAAAATAGGTCTCACCAATCGTCAGCCTGACAATCAGCTCATTCAAATGCGATTCACTTAAAGGTGAATCCAGCAGCTCTTTTAAAAACTGTCCGGCATCAGGACAACTGCTCTCCGCCGCCAGGTCGTCAACCACCCGCTGTAACATATCCCACTTGCGTCGGGGAAAATCAAGACCAATGCGCTCACCGATGAGCTGGCTCAAAGCCTCAATCTGCGGCAGGATAACCGGGGCTGCAACCTTGATCATCTATTTCCCGCTTTGGCAACCGCCGCCATCAGGGCCGGAAAGTCCGGTTCCGCAAAAAGTCTGGCAAGGGTATAAACCCAGACTGTTTTTCCGGAAAACTCAGCCAACCGGCTAATATGCCCGGCCAGCTCAGGATAGACTTTTTGACTGTCACAGATCTCAGTATCAGAAAAAGAGTGGACCCCGATTAAAGAGTCAGCAAAAAAGGCAAATTCAACCGCATCTGATTCACCAACCACCAGAACATCGTCCGGAGTTATGAGCCGCTTCGGCAGTTGCAGACGCTGGCGCAGATCCAGCACCGGAATCTTTTTCCCGGCAACCGTAAAAAGGCCACTTAGAAGTGCTGGCCCGTCACTTATCTCATCAATCTCAAGAGCAGGATAAACCCGGACAATTTCATCAATTCCGACCCCGAAACAGTGCCCTTCAAGCGTAAATAGGAGAAATGTATTAGCCATTAGCCGCATATCTCCAACAGCATTCATCAAGCCAGCGGCCCAATTCAGCATTATCAGCCGGGGCATAACCGAAGGTATCCTGCCAGAGACATTTATCCTCCATGCAGAAATAGATAAAAACCTCCGGAGCATATTTTTTTATCTCGGTTACTAATAAGCGATAGAGTTGTCGCCGGATTTCACTGAAATAACGCTGTTTTCCATCCAGACCGCGAATAAATTCACCAGCAGTAATATTGCAGTCAGCATGATTATCGCGCAGTACATCCTTGACCTGGGGCATGAACCGGAAAGCGCCGATCGATATCCAGATAATATCGTCACCCTTAAGATATTTAAAGATCTCAGCTACCGTCTGCCGATAGCCCTCCTCCCAGCCCGGGAAGAAGAGCAGCGGGTCGAAATGCAGGCCAATCCGATAACCCCGCTCACGACAGAGAGCTGCAGCCTGAAGACGCTCAGTGATCGAAGCCGCAAAACCCTCCTCCCGTGCAGTCACACTCGGGGCGTTAAGGCTCCAGGAGACAACGGTTTCACCAATTTCACCCGGATAATCGAGTAGGCTGGAGATCGCAACACTTTTGGTTTTTAATTCCAGAATCGCATTTTTACAGGTGCCGAAATAGTCGATGAGACGCGGGGCCAAATCCGTCAGCGGATCCATAAAGAGACTGTCCGTAAATTCGCCGGTGCCGATCCGGTAAAAAACGCCGGGCTTGCCAAGTTCTGTGTCAAGCTCAGCAAAAGCATCATCTAAATTTACAAACTGGGTAATAAACGGATTATTGAGATAACCCTGGAGAACGCAGTAGCTGCAGCCGATATTGCAGCCTAAGCCGAGATGTAGAATCTGGTAAAGGCAGCAGCGATAGGTTTCCGCAGTTCCAGGACAAGCCTTGAGAAAACGGCCGCGGTGCGGAGCTAAAAAAAGGGTTGTCTGGGGAGAATAGAGCCGACTTAAATTGCTAAAGTCATTACCGGCGGGCCGCTTGACGGAAACCACCTCGGCTTTTTTGAGACGGCTTAAGATGCTCCGGGTCAGGGGATAATCTGCGGCCCCCTCCTCCACCAGGACGGTCGCCGGATAGAAAAGTGAACGCCGGTAATCAGGATCGGGAACAGATTTCATCAATATCATCCAAAACGATTGAGTTCAGTTTATCACAGGAATCCTGCCACTGCCGGCGGTCAGAGAAGCTGAAACTTAAACGATATTCACCGCCCTCGAAATCGGGCGGCGACTCCAGACGAATATCAGCCGGCAGAGAAAGTTTTTCCAGTTTTCCAGCAAATTTTTCCCGGGCCGTCGTCAAATGCGGATAGAGCTTAACTTTCAGCTGGTTGCGCAGGGCATTGATATCAATTTTACCATCGCTATCCCGCACGGAAGCACAGGCGGCGGCCAAAGGTTCACAGGGTGAGACCCGATCCCGACGGGCAAGATCGTCGAGCCGGTTAATCACTTCCCGCAGCTTATTACGCCGCAAACCGGTTTCAGCAATTAATTCAATCAGGGCACCAAGTTCAGAATCATTCCATCCATTAATTAAATCAACACTTTCCAAGTCAATAATCCCGGCTGCCAGCAGCTCTCTTAACTCAGCTGAAAACCCGGTAATTGCCAGATAGCGTTTATGAAAACGTTCCCGCCCAGGAATCTTAAGCGCCGGTTTAATCTCACGCCGCAGCTCCTCTTCACTGAAAATTTCCAGAGCCTTATTGTAAATATCGGCAGTTTCAACCGGATTAAATTCACGCTGGGCCAGATTTTCCCACAAGGCCCGGCGAAACAATTCTTTAATTTGCCCTGCCGGTACAGCAAAAAAATTAACTACAACATCATCAACCCCGCTCTGCCGCAAAGCTTCGAGTCGGCGCCGGCCGCAGACAATCTTATAACCTGTGGCTGCAGCCTGCAGCAGTGGCGGCTGCAGAAGGCCGACCTGCTTAATCGACTCAATCAATTTCTGCGATATTTCACCAAAAGAGAAAGGAAATGAGCGATCTGTAAAATCGATCTCAGATAATCTGCAATTACGGGTTTCCATAAAATCCATTTCACTCGGCTCTTTTGGCACTGTAACACTGGCCGTTTTCAATTATTGTATCCGCAAGCCAGTCGGGATCACTGTCGGGATAATCGATATTGTAGTGCAGGCCCCGACTCTCGCGGCGATAGAGGGCGGAGGAGATAATCAACTCAGCAACTACCGCAATGTTACGCAGCTCTAAAAGATCGACTGAAAGTGCCTGATCCCAATAAAACTCATGCAGCTCATGGACCAGAGAATTGATCCGCCGCTTGGCCCGCAAAAGTCGTTTCTGCGAGCGCACGATACCAACATAATTCCACATGAAACGCCGGATTTCATCCCAGTTCTGGGTAATTACTACCTTTTCATCGGGATCATCTTTATGGGTGTAACGCCACTGCGGAAATTCCGGCAGGGTCAACTTCTGCACCGCCTGCTCTTTGAGAGCCGACGCCGCGGCCTGTGAACTGTAGACAATCGCTTCTAAAAGTGAATTACTGGCCAGCCGGTTAGCACCGTGCAGGCCGGTACAGGAGACCTCGCCCGAGGCATAGAGTCCAGGCAGAGAAGTTTTACCGAGTCGATCAACTTGAACCCCGCCGCAGAGATAATGGGCCGCCGGCACTACCGGAATCGGTTCTTTGGTAATATCGATACCGAGTTTAAGGCAGGTTGTATAAATTAAAGGAAAACGTTCTTTGATAAAATCCGCCGGCTTAAAACTGATATCGAGAAAGACACAATCATCACCGCTCTTTTTCATCTCATAATCGATTGCCCGGGCAACAATGTCTCGTGGCGCCAGCTCTTTCCGTTCGTCATAAGCCGCCATAAAAGCCGAGCCATCTTTCAATTTAAGAATTGCGCCTTCGCCCCGTACCGCCTCGGAAATCAGAAAATTCTTGACTGCCGGATGGTAGAGGCAAGTCGGATGGAATTGAAAAAATTCCATGTTCGCAATCCTGGCCCCAGCCCGCAACGCCATCGCCACACCGTCACCGGTCGCGATATCAGGATTGGTTGTATAGAGATAGACCTTACCAGCCCCACCGGAGGCCAGAAGGGTTGCACCGGCAACAAAAGCGTGAACCTTACCGCTCTCCCGACTCAACGCATAAGTACCCCAGCAGTAATCCTCTTTCCGAGGCATTCCTAACCATTTACTGGCTGTCAGCAGATCGATCGCCGCCATATCCTCCCAGAAAACAATATTTTCATGCTCCCGGCAGCGGGCGATTAACACTTCTTCAATCTCACGACCGGTCGAATCTGCCGCATGCAGAATTCGACGCTGCGAATGACCACCTTCACGAGCCAGATCATAACCGGTCACAGATTCGGGATTAAGGGTAAACTTAACCCCCATCTCAATCAGCTCACGCAGACACTCCGGTCCTTTCTGAACAACCATATCCACAACCGGCCGCTGTCCCATACCGGCCCCGGCCCGCATCGTATCCTCAAAATGATTGATGAAAGAGTCACCCTCATCAATCACTGCAGCAATTCCACCCTGAGCCAGATTCGTGTTAGTGTCAGTCTCTTTGCGCTTGGTAATAATGTGCACGCGGCCGGAATCAGCCACTTTCAACGCGAAAAAAAGCCCGGCAATGCCGCTCCCTAAAACCAGGAAATCACTTTTATGAAATACAGTCATCAGATAAGTCAAATACAATATTGTTTTACGGCTGTTTAACTTCAAAAAACTTTCTATGATATCTAAAAAAAACAGTCCGGTTTTCAGTAATAAAGCTGTTCCTATAACACAAAAAATAGCACCTTGAAAGTAGTAACCTTAATGCTATTGTAAAAAAATCATAGAAATCGTTTGATGGAAGACCGATTCTCCTTTACCGCGCCATAAGCCTTGACGAGTAAAATGAAATAGTCTATTGTCACATTAACTGTTTTCGGCATTGCCGCTACAGGATATTTTACTGGAGATTTCTAAAATGGGCACTGCAACCGCATTGAATGACCTGCTCAACACCCTGGACATTGCCGTCTGGGAAATTGACACAGAGTACAGGGTGAAGAGTTGTAACAAAAAAGCCCTGGAAATATATGGAGATAAAGCCATCGGTGATTTCTGCTATCATGTTGCCGCCGGCCTTAATCACATCTGCCCTGATTGCCCGGCTCAAAAAGTTCTTGAAGAGGGCAAAGAGAGCGGCCGCTCACAACACTCACGGATAAAAGCTGACGGAAAAAAAATCTATATTGATCACACTGCAAACCCGCTCAAAGACAAACATAACAGATTGATTGGAGCTGTACTCTCAATTGTTGACATAACTCATTTGATAAAGATCGAAAATAAGCTCAAAAAGCACGAGAATGAACTCGAAGAGAGAGTCTCTGAAAGAACTCTAAAACTTCAGGAAAGTGAGACCCGATACCGCCAACTACTTGAAGAATCACAACTGCAAACTGAACTCTACCGCTCACTCCTCCACTCTTCGTCCGACGGCATAATTGTCTACGACACTACGGGTCTGGTAAAATATGTCAACCCGACCTTTACTGAGATTTTCGGCTGGACGTTAAATGAGCTTGAAAACCAGCGCATCCCCTTTCTCCCAGAGTCAGAACGTGAAGAGTCGATGCGGCATATTTTAGCCCTCATCAATGACGGCACCCCATGCCAGGCATTCAGAACTAAACGATTAACCCGGGACGGCCGCATGGTAGATGTAAGCCTGAGCGCTTCCCGCTATGCTGACCATTCAGGCAAACCCGCAGGCATGCTAGTCATTCTCAGCGATATCAGCAATCAGATTGCCGCAGAGAAAGAAGCCCTGAAGGCAAGAAAACTTGAATCGGTCGGCGTTCTGGCCGGCGGTATTGCCCACGATTTCAACAATATTCTGGGCGCTATCTTAGGCAACATCTCACTGGCACAGACCTACACCGATGCCGACAGTGAAATTCACAAGATTCTGGCTGACTCGGAAAAAGCTACCCTCAGAGCTAAAGATCTGACACAGCAGCTTTTAACCTTTGCCAAAGGTGGCGAACCCATCAAAAAGGTTACCGAACTTAAAGCTATCATCAAAGATTCAACCGAATTTGTCCTACGCGGCAGTAACGTTAAATGTGAATTTGATTTTGCCGCTGACTTAGAACCGGCCAAGATTGATGCCGGCCAGATAAGTCAGGTAATTCAGAATATTATTGTCAATGCCAACCAGGCGATGCCGGCCGGTGGATCCATCAAGGTCAAAGTTGAAAATTTAAGCATTAACACTGCCGACCAGACTCCACTAAAACCTGGGATTTACTCGAAAATCACCATCACAGACCAGGGCGGCGGAATTCCGGCGCAGATTCTTGACAAAATCTTTGACCCCTATTTCTCTACTAAAGAGGGAAACAGCGGCTTAGGCCTGGCAATCACTCACTCGATCATCGGCAAGCATAACGGTTCAATAAGCATAGAGACTGAGACCAATTCAAAACAGAACCCCGGCAGTACTTTCACTATCCTGCTGCCCGCAACTGAGCAGGACGTAGTTTCCGATGCAACCGACCCGAACACTAACGAGATCACACCTGGTGATATTACGATCCTCACAATGGATGATGAGGCAATGATCAGTGACATTCTCGAAAAGATCTTACATAGAAAAGGGTTCAAAACCATAACCTCTGTCGACGGGCAAGAGGCGCTTGATATCTATCAGGAAAATTTAACCTCCGGCACCCGGATCGATTTGACGATTATGGACCTTACAGTTCCCGGCGGCATGGGCGGCCAGAAAGCAACTAAAAAACTTCTCGAAATAGATCCGCAGGCCAAAGTTATCGTCTCCAGCGGTTATGCCAACGACCCGGTTATGGCCAATTTCAAAGAGTACGGTTTCAAGGCGGCCCTGGGCAAACCGTTCCGCATACAGGAACTTTTTTCCACTATTGAAGAAGTCCTGCTGAATTGCTGAAGCAAAAGGATTTTTTATGGAATGCAAAAAAGAGATAAATCTTGAGAGTTGCAACTGCAGCTATGAACCCTGTTCCCGTAAAGGGATCTGCTGTGACTGCCTGCGTTATCATCTTAAAAACCGGCAGCTGCCGGGCTGCTGTTTTCCGGATGATATTGAAAAAACCTACGACCGCTCATTTGCCAATTTTGCCCGCCTGGTGCAGAACAACCTGATCTAAGAAGCAAAGCCTTTGAATTTTCTCTTCTATTTTTTCATCCTGATTTCATTCCTGGTTGCCGGTTGGCGCCAACTTTCCTGGATACCGGTAGAGGGTATAAAGGCACCGCTGACCGCATTAACGGCAACGATCATCACCACAGCCGGCGACGCCGTCAGTCTTGCAATCGGCCTGATCGGGGTCATGGCCCTTTTTTTAGGACTGATGAAGGTTGCAGAAGAGGGTGGTTTATTAAAACTTGCGGCCCGCGGCATCCGGCCCTTACTGATCCGGCTTTTCCCTGAAGTCCCAGCCGAACATCCGGCGATGGGGGCGATGGTCATGAACCTTTCGGCCAACCTCTTAGGCCTGGGCAACGCCGCCACCCCTTTCGGAATCAAGGCGATGCAGGAGCTTGACACGTTAAATCCCGAACCCGGTGTCGCCACTGATGCCATGGCCCTATTTCTAGCAATCAATACTTCAAGTGTTACGCTGCTGCCAACCGGAGTGATCGCGCTGCGGGCGGCGGCAGGTTCAACTAACGCCGCCGGTATCCTGCCAACAACTCTCTGCGCCACTATCTTTTCTACCGCCGTAGCTATCTTCTCTGCCAAACTTCTGGCGCGCTGGGGCCGCAGAAAAAATCCGCTTAAAGCAGCTGCTGAAATTCCCGTTAAGACACATCAAAAAAACGGTGAAAATGATTTCTCCTGGCGCCAGACATTAACCGTAATCATCGGTTTCTGCGGCCTGATTATACTCATGGTGGTCTACGGCCAGGCTCTCTCCGGCTGGATCGTTCCCGGATTGATGGTGACGCTTCTAAGTTTCGGTATCTGGCGCAAGGTGCCGGTTTATGAGGCCTTTGTCAACGGTGCCAAAGAGGGATTTCAGGTGGCAATTAAAATCATCCCCTATCTGGTCGCAATCATGGTCGCCATCGGCATGCTTCGCGGCAGCGGCGTTATGGATCTTTTAGGCAGTGCCATCGGCCCCTACACGGCGGCTTGGGGTCTACCGGTTGATGCTTTGCCAATGGCAATCCTGCGGCCCCTGTCGGGCTCCGGCGCCTACGGGATCCTTGCGGCCACCATCAACAACCCGGCCATCGGCCCGGATAGCTACACCGGTTATCTGGTTTCAACCCTGCAGGGCTCGACTGAAACTACATTTTATGTTATGGCAGTTTATTACGGAGCGGTTCAGGTCAAACGGGTGCGTCACACTTTAGCCGCCGGCCTCCTGGCAGATCTCGCCGGGGTCATCGGCGCGATTGTCGCCTGCAAGATTTTCCTGCAATAGAAAGAGATTTAATATGCCTGACTGGTTTTGGAAAATGATGTTATTTGTCTTCGCGATTCACTGCCTGGTATTTACCATCCTGGCATTGAAACGCCGCCGCCTGGCATCAGCTCTGGCAGCGGGAGCTTTTCTCCTGCTTTTTTTTGCCATCAGCGTCCGTCTCTGGCTCCCGGAAAGTCAGATAATGGGGCTCAAAACTTCATGGTTTTTAAGAGTCCCAGCCTGGATTTTAGCCATTTTCGGGATTACAATCGGCTGGCGCCAACGGCGTCAAAAAAATTGATCGTAACTTAACTTTCTGAGTTGTGTTTTCTCTTAAAATTAAGGTAACTATTCAGCCAATTTCAAAAACCATTTAAACCACCCGTTCACTAACGCTCACTTGAGAGCACAGAGATAGCAAATAGGGGTTTTTCTCTGTGAACTCTGTGCTCTCTGTGGTTAAAAAAAGTTACTAAATTTTTTAGTCAATGAATTCTATCTCCAAAAAAAGTGTAATTGATAATAGAACATTAGGGTGGCTGTTTCGTTTCTGGGGACTGGCAGCCCTTTTTTATTGGCTTGACCATGCCACATGGTTTAAAGCCGTAATTGTCGCTCCCTATGCTCAATTATCAACTCTGGCAACAGCAAAAATTTTGTTTCTACTGGGCCTAGAATGTCAGGTTAATGGAAGTGCGCTGACTTTATCAAACCAAACTTTTGTAATTGCTGACAGCTGCACCGGAAGCTTTGTCTTTCTTTTACTGGCAGCCGTTATTATCGCTTTTCCGGCATCGTTTAAGGAAAAATTGCTTGGCCTGGCCGCAGGTTTTGCTACGGTTATTTTTTTAAACCTCCTGCGAACCTTAATGATTATCATTCTGGCAACAAAGTTTTCCGGAAGTTTCTGGAGCCTGCATATCATTGTTGGCCAGGCTCTGATGATTGCTGGAACACTGGGAGTTTTTATCTGGTGGGCAAAGGGGGTCGGCAGCGGCATGCCGCTTCTCTCTCCGGACCGGCGCCGGATGTTGCAGATGATTGGTCTTTATGTCATCGGTTTTATTGTCAGCTACATCCTTTACAGCCTTTTCATCAAGTGTTCTCTTGGAAACCGGCTGCAAAGTTTAATCATCAGCCATGCCGCAATGGTTCTTGGGCTTTTCACTGATACCATCCAACAAGGTGATGTGATAAGTACGGGCCGAAATTCCGTCAAAATCATTCATGCCTGTCTCTCAAGCCCGGTTCTGGTACTCTTTTTCGCCGCATTTTTCATTCTGCCTATCTCCTGGCCGAAACGTTTCCTGCTCTATATTATCTGTTTTTTTCCGCTCTATTACGCCTACAATCTGGCGCGAATTGTCGCTGTCGTCTGGTTTCTGCCAACCGGTCAGAATGCCGCTTTCTCCCGCAATTTTTTCAGCCAGCTGGTTGCGGTCAGCGCCGCGCTGATTTTCTCGATTTACTACTGGATCGGCATCCGCAAGGCGGCAACTTTTCGACGACAACTTACAGCGGCAGTAGCAGCGATTGTTTTAAGTAGCGGAATTGCCCTGCTTACGGGCTGGTTGTGGCAGGAATGTACGGTTATACTTTTTGTGAATAAAGGCAAAGAGTTTTACGACCCCGGCCGGACCGTAAGCCTAATGCCGATTTTTCACATTCTACCCTGGCTGTTTCTGGTATTGACAACACCAGTCTGGAGTTTTCGGCAACGGATCTCCCGCGGATTAATCGGCTATGCCGGACTCAACTTATTTTATGCCCTGGTAATCGCCATCCTCTTTTTTTCAGGCTTCACACCGCATCCCCGCCTGATTAAAGCAGTTAATCTCTTACTGCCTTTTGTGGTTTACTATTTTTTAGCCATCTCTCCTGAACTGCCATCAACAGGTCCCACTCTAAGGAAACGATAAACAGGGTAAGGAAAGTGGCGGTGCAGAGACCGGAAACAAAGGTTGAAGCCATTGAGCCCTGCTTCTGGCAATCAATACTTCAAACGTAACCCTGCTGCCGACCGGAGTTATTGCGCTGCGGGCTGCGGCCGGCTCGACTAACGCCACCGGCATCCTGCCAACAACGCTCTGTTGTAAAGATATTCGCTGACAATCTAAATTTGATGCTTTCGCGATTTACTCTGGATTTCACCCGCAC
>JAOZKP010000425.1 GCA_029935295.1 bacterium
TGAACCTGGAGATCTCGTTCTGATGACCGTTTTCGGCGGCGGTTTAACTTGGGCGGCAGCTGTTATAGAGTGGTAGGAGCTTTTTAAGACTGATTAAACTGAAATAGTTTTTCTGTTTAATCACATTTTTTAGAGGAAACTAACGGCCATTTCGATTTTATCGAAATGGCCGTTAATGTTTGGTGTTCTTTAAAATTTATATGGCAATGATTTGTTGCAATCATTGCAGCGGCATTGCACTTAACCCGGCTTTCCAGTTGTTTTTACCGGAAAAACTGCTGTCATAGAGCAGAAAACCGGCTAATGGTTGAGTTGAATCGATCATTATGTGTCCACCGGTGAGAATTTTTCCGAAGCGGGTTTTCAGATCGTCATTGATGCTGCCCCAGGCCGGGATCGTGGTTTGGGCCCGGGAGGGAGTGCCTTTCTCAGGTTCGTAGAAAGTGTAAGTGACAGTTGCAACGGAGGGGTTGGGGTTGCACAAAATTGCTGTGGAGTTCCACTCTTCACCGTCGGCAGCCAGGTGCGGAAGGATGAGGTGCTGATGAAGAGTTCCTTGAAAATCTATGTCAAAGAGGGTTGAAGGGGTTGTATTGCCGATTAAAGCAAGGCCGTAGAGCGGCAGGGTTGCGGAGACCTTGATCCAGCCGGATTCAGAAGTTGTTGGATTGCAGGCAAAGGCGATTTGCCCATTGGCTTGCAGCTGTGCAAACTCGCTGCCGGCCGGGCCGCCGTCAGAAGTGTAATATTCTACTTTGATGTCATTTACAGCGTTGTTGTGATTGGTCAGACCCAGCCCGGTCCAGTTATTATTGCCGGTCAGAAACAGGGGGATATAATAGTGATGATTGTAAGTTGAGACGGATGATTCATTCAGCCATTTTAAGATAAGATCATGGTTCAGGCTTGTCAGCCGAACCCCGCTGTCAAATAAAGCATCCTGCCAGGTGACAATGCCGACGACCCGGTTTGTATCGGAAAATCTATTGTAATACCAGATCGGACCACCGCTGTTACCGGAAGAGACAAATGCGGCAAAATCGATGATCTGTTTTTGTGCACCCCGGGTACGGTAGACGATGCCGCTTGATTGCCACATATCGTGGGTTTGTTCGTCGCGGACATGGCCGGGATAACCGGTAGCATTTACGGTTGGCGGCAGGCCGTCAAATTCAAGTGCCATAAACGTATTGATCCCGGAAAATGTCGACCCCAGGATAATGGCGCCATAATCATACTCGCTGGGCTCATTTATGACGTTGTATTCCTTTACGTAGTTCTGGTTTGTTCTCAAGTCGTTACTGCTGATACTGCCGTAAGGGCGAATTAGATTGGCGCCGGTGTAGGGCTGCTGCTGGGCCGGGGTGATCGACATCTGGCTTGACCATGGATAATCTGTAGCCGGCGGCCAGTAGAGGTTGTGCCCGGCAGTCAGAACACAGGTTGCAGAGATAAGAAATCCGGTACCAGTATAAGACTCTCCTTCACTTACAAAATCAAGGTTGGCAATGGTGTTGTAAGGGTATTGCTGGGTGTGCTCACCAACTCGAGTGCGGTCGTCTGTTCCCTGAGTTGATGACCGCAAGGTGTTTTGGGTGGTTAGTTTGCCGGGGCCGGGCATTCTCCCCGGACTTCTGTTGTCAGGTGGAGCAATGAAATTTAGCTGTCGCTCAGCTCTGAGTCTGGTTTGCTCTTGCAAACCTTGCAAACTTGCAGATGCTGTCAGCAGAACTTGGGCTTCAGCAACATTCAAGCGTTTTTTCTCCGGTCGCAACATAGAAATTGCTAATTGATCTTGGCCGCCACCAAGATCAAACTCATATTCCTGCCATTCATATAAAGTGTTAGCAATTACTTGAATAACATTGTGACTCGGAGCTGCTTCGTTAAGACCTAAGGGACAGTCGCGAAGCGGCAGTTTTTTTAAAGTGACTCCATTTTCTGTCAGATAATACGATAGTTGTGACCAAGGAACTCTGTCTAACGCATAGCTGGGCTGGTTAAAACTCAGAAAAATAAACATAACCAAACCAAA
This sequence comes from bacterium, assembly GCA_029935295.1. Classification (GTDB taxonomy): domain Bacteria; phylum Desulfobacterota; class Anaeroferrophillalia; order Anaeroferrophillales; family Tharpellaceae; genus Tharpella. The sequence goes on from JAOZKP010000425.1 coordinate 2,036, forward strand.
TAGCCGGGGGATTTTCCAGGTTGTCCAATTTTTTGTAAACATTATGATTTTTACTCAGTTTTTTACAGGAAATATTGCATTCGCGGTATCTCAATGTGATTCTGGTCAAGTGTCAATAGCAATTAACTACAAATGCGGGGACAAATCCCGCAACCCAAACAGGTTTTTCCGGCCCGCACCCGAGGGCACTTCCGTTGGTCGCAAATAAGTGCTCTTATCAGAACGTTTTATTGTTTTTCAAACAAGAAAACAACCTGTAAGGTACTAATTTTATGGCTGCATTGAGTAGAGCAGGCTAATCTCTTTTTCCCAGATACTGTCATCAATAGTTTCC